>CAJQMS010000115.1 GCA_905479505.1 uncultured Burkholderiales Genera incertae sedis bacterium
CTATTCCAGGCAAACCGTGAATAAGTAACGCGGGTGGAAGATTTTTGCCGATTCTATTTTTTGATTCATGTAACCATGGATATTTGCCTAATTGCATACGACGTCCAATTCATGTCTCACTAATTCTCGAATTTTTCCTTTCGATAAAGACGAATCAATAATTTTAATTCTTTCTGGATCCCTCTTCGCTCGAGACAAATAGGCGTGTCTGACTCGTTCATGAAAATCTAAGGCCTCAGATTCGAAACGATCTTTATCACGATGACCTAAGCGACGTTGTGCGACTGACACTGGTAAATCGAAAAAGAGTGTGAGATCAGGTTGAACATCCTTATGGACCCAGTGCTCTAAAACCTCTATTCGAGAAGCGTTAACGCCAGACCCTCCCCCTTGATAAGCGAATGTAGCATCAGTGAATCGATCACAAATCACAACCGAACCAGCATCTAATGCCGGTGCGATCACGCGGTTAATGTGTTCTTTACGTGCGGCGAACATTAAAAGCACTTCAGTCTCAGGATCTGCTGCATCAGTCGCATTTAACATCAGCTGCCTTAACTTTTCACTGAGTGGGGTGCCGCCTGGCTCACGTGTTTGAACGATATCCTGACGAGACTCATTGAGGTATTTGACGGCATAATCCAGTTGAGTGCTTTTTCCAGCACCGTCGACACCCTCAAAGGTAATAAATATTCCCTTATTCACTGATTTTCTCTTAGTTACCGTTGATATTTCCTAACAGCCCTATTATGCGCTTTTAAATTATCAGAGAATTGGTGCGTACCGTCTCCCTTGGCGACAAAATAAAGTGCACTTGTTTCCGTCGGTCTCATCGCTGCCCGAATGGAACTCTCACTTGGAAGCGCAATGGGTGTGGGCGGTAATCCATTTCGAGTGTAAGTGTTGTAAGGATTATCAGTTTTTAAGTCTTTAGTCCGGATGTCCCCATCGAAATTATCACCAAGCCCATAAATAACCGTAGGGTCTGCTTGCAACCGCATTTTCTTTTTCAATCGATTAGAAAACACTCCAGAAATGATTGATTTTTCTGCTCTAAGGTAAGTTTCTTTTTCAATGATCGATGCGATAATGAGCGCCTCGTATGGGTCTTTAAGGCGAATATTTTCACTACGACTTTTCCATTCCTTCTCGAGAATCCGAGTCATTTTCTTATTGGCCAGGCTCATGATCTTTAGATCACTCGTTCCACCTGAAAATATGTAAGTGTCTGGAAAAAACAATCCTTCTGGATGAGCATAGGATATGTCCAGCTCTTGCATAATTTTTTTAAGACTCCAACCTGATGTTTTATGATGGATGGCGTCGTGAGCATCCAGAGCGTGCCTAAGATCGGAGAAGGTCCAACCCTCCTGAATACGGATACGATTTCTAGCAAAGTAACCACGATGAATTTTTTGAAGAACTTGAAATCCAGTGGCGCCCGCTTCAAATTTATATTTGCCAGCTTTGATTTCAGATCCCATCCCAAATATACGAGCGAGAAGTTGAAAGCTCCATGCGTCATGTATCACCGCTGAGTCCTCTAACTTCTTGGCGGCTTCCTCAAGTGATGCACCCTTTTCAATCGTCAGAAGGATTGGTGATTTAACATCAATCACCCGTAAGCCAACGAACAGAAGCCACAACAGAAAAAGTCCAGCTAATACCGAGGCACCAATTGTTAACTTAGTGAGAAATTTTTTACTCGAATCCAAAGGGCTCTAGCGACTGTTTTTTGGACAGTCAACAGGCTTGTACTCAGTCAAATGCCGAAAATACCAGGCTTCCATTCGTGCCACCAAATCCAAAAGAGTTTGATATGGCTGACCGGATGCGCATATTTCTAGCCGTGTTCGGAACGTAATCGAGATCACATTCAGGATCAGGGTCGTTTAGGTTGATCGTGGGTGGTGCCACTTGATCTTTGATCGCTAATGCGGTGAATACAGCCTCAACACCACCAGCCGCTCCAAGAAGATGTCCTATACTCGATTTTGTTGAGCTAACTGCTAGATCGTTGGCGTGCGCACCGAACATTCTCTTAATCGCAGTGGTTTCAGCTATATCACCGAGTGGAGTGGATGTGCCGTGCGCATTGATATAGTCGATCGAGTGGGGGTCAACGTTTGCATTTCTAAGTGCGTTTTCCATGCATCGTGCTGCACCCTCGCCATCTTCACAAGGGGCCGTGATGTGATTGGCGTCGGCACTCATACCATAACCACCTAACTCACAATAAATTTTTGCTCCTCGACGTTTAGCGTGTTCCAACTCTTCAAGCACCATCACGCCAGCACCTTCACCAAGAACGAAACCGTCTCGCCCCCTGTCCCAAGGACGGCTTGCTGTTGCAGGGTCGTCATTTCTCGTGCTTAGAGCACGAGCTGCAGCAAAACCACCAACTCCAAGAGGAGAGACACAAGATTCCGCGCCACCCGCTACCATGACGTCAACATCACCGTATTCTATGAGCCGTGCTGAATCCCCAATGCAGTGTGTGGCTGTCGTGCAGGCAGAACCATTGCCAAGCTGGGGCCCTTAAGTCCGTACATAATTGATAAATTACCGGCGACCATATTAATGATTGCGCCTGGAATGAAAAACGGGGAAATTTTTCTCGGTCCGCTTTTACCTAAAACCTTATCTGTGTCCTCGATCAAAGGCAAACCACCAATGCCGGAACCTATATTTACCCCGATACGCTCAGAATTTTCTGGTGCTTTAGAGAATCCCGCGTCCTCTAAAGCTTCAACGCCTGCGGCAAGCCCGTAATGAATAAAGGTATCCATTCGTCTGGCGTCTTTTTTCGGGACCACGGTCGTTATGTCGAAATCTTTAACTTCGCCGGCAATATGCGACGCGAAAGATGACGAATCAAAACGAGTGATGGTATCAATGCCACAGTGCCCTGCCAAAATACGCTCCCAGGCCGAGGCCACAGTGTTTCCGACTGGACACACCATACCAAGGCCTGTTACGACGACTCGACGTTTGGACATTTAATTAATGAGATATCTTAGATAACTAATCAAAGTAAGTTAGCTGTCCAAGTTGGAATTAACGTAGTCAATGGCTTGCTGAACTGAAGTGATTTTTTCAGCGTCTTCGTCAGGAATCTCACATTCGAATTCTTCCTCAAGTGCCATGACCAGCTCTACAGTATCTAGCGAATCTGCACCGAGATCATCTACAAAAGTCGATTCGTTCTTGATATCTGCCTCGTTGACACCCAACTGCTCAGCGACAATTTTCTTGACGCGTTGCTCAATTGATTCCATGTACAAAACCCCTCAGTTTCTATAAAAAAATAATTTGATGAACCAAGATCACCAAAGCGCAGTATTTTAACAAATAAAAGCCGGCTTTGGTTCTAATCCATCAGCATTCCACCGTTGACGTGCAACGTCGAACCAGTGATATATTTAGAAAGATCAGATGCTAAGAAAAGGACCGCATTAGCGATGTCTGAGACATCCCCCAGTTTTCCTATAGGTATCTGATTTAACAAAGATTCTTTTTGTTCGTCCGATAAAGACCGTGTCATTTCAGTATCTATGAATCCCGGGGCAACACAGTTGACATTGATATTTCTCCCGCCGAGCTCTCTGGCCAAAGACTTGCTAAAGCCGACAATTCCCGCTTTAGCTGCCGCGTAGTTAGATTGCCCAGCATTTCCTAAAAAGCCCACAACAGAAGTCAAGTTAATGATTTTTCCAGATCGCGCCTTCATCATATTTCTACAAACAAGTTTAGATAGTCGATAGACAGATTTTAAGTTCGTATTCATCATGTCGTCCCACTCTTCCTCCTTCATTCTCATCAGCAGGTTGTCGCGGGTGATGCCGGCATTATTGACAAGAACGCTGATTGCTCCGTGGAGTCTCTCGACCTCCGATAGCGTCTGTTGACATTCTTCCAAGCTCGAGACGTTCAATTTATACCCCGCCCCCTGGATACCCTCTTGTTTAAATAATTCGGTGATCCGGTCGGCTCCTTCTTCAGTGGTTGCCGTGCCAGCTATCGTCGCTCCTGATTGACCAAGCGTTTGAGCAATTGCCGACCCGATTCCTCTCGATGCACCTGTCACGAAAACGATCTCGCCTTCTAGATTGATATTTGTCATTTATTCTCCCGAGAGTTGATCGATCGTCGTTTGGATGTCTTCGGGCGATGACCACGAAATCATTTGAAAAGTTTTATCAATTCGTTTGCTGAGGCCCGTTAACACTTTTCCAGGTCCGCACTCAACCCCAACACTTACGCCTTTGGTGATGACATATTGAACAGTTTCAACCCAACGAACGGGTTGGAACAGTTGTCGAAACAGTCGTTCACGTATTTCATCAGGAGTGCTAGCCTCCGTAACGTTTTCATTGTGGATCACCGTCAATGTTGGGGTATTTATCTTTGTCTCTTTCAAAATTGGCAAAAATAATTCAGCTGCTGGTTTAATGAGGCTGCAGTGAGATGGCGTTTTCATGGCAAGTAACATCGCCCTTTTAGCCCCCATTTTTTTTGCCTCTTCGATTGCTGACTCAACTGCGGCCTTTTCGCCAGCTATTACAACTTGGCCTGGTGCATTAAAGTTCGCAGGCTCAACGACTGCACCATCTACACTAACTCTTCTGCAGGCAAGTCCAATATCATCATCATTTAAGCCAAGAATCGCGGCCATAGCACCCACGCCAGATGGCACTGCGTCTTGCATTAATTGCGACCGCTCCCTCACAAGAGAGACTGCATCTGAGAATTCTAGAGCTCCAGCAGCTACTAAAGCCGCGTACTCCCCTAAACTGTGTCCCGCTAAAACCGATGGGGCCATCCCTCCAAGTTCAAGCCAAACACGATACATTGAGACATCTGAAATCAACATCAGTGGCTGAGTGTTTGTCGTGACCGAGAGTTGATCTTCAGGCCCCTCTGTCATCAGCTTCCACATATCCTTCCCCATAATCGAAGAAGCCTCTTCAAATGTCTTTTTGACTGTGGAAATGCCAGAGAAAGTATCCATCATCCCCAGAGATTGGGACCCTTGCCCAGGAAATAAAAATGCTGTGGTCACGGTAAATTATCCTTTTTTAAAAACTTAGAACTCTAGAAGTGCTCCACCCCAAGTAAATCCTCCGCCAACCCCCGCCACGAGTATTAAGTCTCCCTGTTTCACCCGACCATCTCTCACTGCTTCGTCGAGCGCCAAAGGAATTGATGCAGCCGACGTGTTTCCATGATGATCGACGGTTGCGACTAACTTATTCAGTGGTAACTTCAATTTTTTTGCCGTTGATTCCATGATTCGTATATTCGCTTGATGCGGAATAAACCAATCAAGATCTTCTATTTTTTTACCTGTGGCGTCGAGTAACTCATTTGCGGTTTCTTCAAACACCTTCACTGCAAACTTAAACACAACACCGCCATCCATTTGCAACAGGGGAGACCCAGACACTTCGCCTCTATTGACCCAGCCAGGAACGCATAAGTGTTTACTCAATGTCCCCTTGGCATGCAAACTTGTCTTCAATATGCCTGGCCTTTCCGCGCCAGAAACAACTACTGCACCAGCACCATCCCCGAAGAGAACACAAGTCGTTCGATCGTTCCAATTGAGGATCCTCGAATAGACTTCTGCGCCCACTATTAACGCATTCTTTGCCTGTCCGCTTTTTATGAACAAGTCAGCAATATTTAAAGCGTAAACAAATCCAGAACAAACGGCTTGGACATCAAAAGCCGGACACTCAGAAATATCCAATTTCGATTGAAGAATGCAAGCGGTACTTGGGAACACCATATCAGGCGTTGTTGTCGCGACGATTATGAGGTCGATGTCCTCGCAAGTCAGACCTGATCGCTCAATGGCAGATCGAGAGGCTTTCTCCGCCAAGTCACTTGTCATCTCACTGTCTGCAGCAATGTGTCTTTGTTTTATTCCTGAGCGGGACACTATCCAATCATCGGTCGTGTCAACGACTGCCTCGATATCTTTATTGGTTAATATTTTTTGCGGAAGATAACTACCTGTACCAATGATTTTCGAATACATCACAACTCTTTCTGTTCAGGCACTTGTATGTTACTCGTGATGGCTTCAAGCATGCCGTGTTTAACTTCCTCATAGGCTCGCTGCAATGCGAACCCCATACCGTAAACATCAGCAGAACCGTGACTTTTAACCACAATTCCTCTTAAGCCCAGCAAACTTGCACCGTTGTAGCGCCTATGGTCAACACGTTTCTTAAAGTGATTTATCACTGGAGACGCCAAAACGCCCAATACTTTTGTAAGGAGATTTCGGTGGAACTCCTCCTTTAGGTACTTGCCTAGCATCTGAGCGAGGCCCTCGGATGTCTTCAAAGCAACATTTCCCACAAATCCGTCACAAACTATTACATCTGTAGTTCCTTTATAAATGTCTGTGCCTTCAACATTTCCTTTGAAATTTAACGAGCTTTGCTTCAACAGCTGTGACGCCTCTTTAACCACCTCATTACCTTTACTGTCCTCCACACCCACGTTTAACAAGCCGATGGTGGGGAAGCTGCAGCCCCCGCTAGAGCTCACTAGACAGCTACCCATGACAGCGAATTGGAATAAATGCTCCGCAGAGCAATCAACATTTGCTCCCAGGTCAAGCATGCAGACTTGGCTCGTATGTGTGGGCAAAAAAGAGGCTATTGCCGGTCTTTCTATACCAGGAAGCATTTTCAATACGAACCTTGAGATCGCCATTAAAGCGCCAGTGTTGCCAGCGCTAACGCACGCGTCCGCATTGCCGTCTTTGATGAGGTTAACGGCGATTCTCATAGATGAATTTTTCTTTGTGCGAAGAGCTTGAGCTGGTCCCTCCTCCATACTAATCACTTCGTCAGCATTGACGACCGACAAGCGCTCCTCGTCATGTGGAGACTTCTCCAACACATTCTTTATCAGTTCGGTTTTTCCTACCAAGATAACGTGAGCGTCCGGATGCGACTCAATGAAATGAATCGCCGCGGGCACGGTAACCGAGACGCCGCAATCCCCTCCCATGCAATCAATAGCGATATTGATGGTCATTTGTCTTTTGCCGATGGATTCGTGACCGAGTCACTAACTTGAACCATATTTGTCTCAAGCAGCCAATTGGTCATTTAAGAGGCACTAAATAAGTGCCTCTTAAATCAATCCTCGTTTTTTTGGATAACTTTTTTGCCTCTATAAAAGCCGTTAGGGCTAATATGATGACGCAGATGTGTTTCTCCGGTAGTCGGCTCAATAGCTATCGAAGGACTGGAAAGCGAATCATGCGCGCGGCGCATATTACGACGAGATGGTGATACTTTTGTTTTTTGTACAGCCATTGTGTGATTACTCCAAGTTTCTTAATTATAGAAGCCTATTTCAGGCCTATGAAAGGATTTGTTATGTCTGACGTCTCCACAAACACTTGCGGCTTTACACAAACCCCTTCGTCGTGAAGAGGCACCATTGGCAAAGCCAATAATAATTCCTCCTCAATGAAATTCAATAAATCCAGTTCTGTCTCAGCGAGTATCGTGTTTATAGCCTCTTCTTCTTCGCCGACCTCACCGAGCTGACTTTCGTTTTTAGCTATTATAAACCGACTTCGGTAATTAATCTGAAAATCGTATAAATCCAGGCATCTCTGGCAGGTCAGTTTCAGACCACCTGATATATCAACGTCGAGAAAGGGTTTTCCATCTTTTTCCCTATCCCCATATACATTTGCTTCAATCTCATCGTTTACGAGGACTGCCTCATCGGTTAACCTTGGAAGATCTGCTCGCGTGAGGACAAACTTCTGATGTTTTCCTTTTCGTGTGAAATCTAGTGTATTTATAATTATTCTATTTGTCATTGCGCGCGTATGATATTGATTTAATGTGTAATTGTCAAAATTTTTATTTCGAAAATGCAAACTTATGGCTGTTGAAAAGTCGCCCGTTATCATCCTTGCTTCAACGTCGATTTATCGTCGTGAATTGCTCGGTCGCATCTGTAAACAGTTTATTACTCTGTCTCCAAATATAGATGAAACGCCGTTAGCTAACGAAAATGCGAATAATTGCTCGGAACGGTTAGCCATTGCGAAAGCTCGAATTATCGCGAAAACTCAAACTAATGCCTTAGTAATAGGCTCAGATCAAGTCGCAGAATGTGACGGGCTAAGATTATCAAAGCCCGGCACTATCGATAATGCAATTGCCCAACTGACCTTTGCCAGTGGAAAATTGGCGCACTTCTACACCGGTGTCTGCGTTTGGAACACGGAGTCTGGCGAATGTCGATCAAAGGTTGTCGAGACGAAAGTGAGATTCCGGTCTCTCAAACAATCGGAGATAGAACGCTATGTCGAGACAGAGGATGTTCTC
>CAJQMS010000116.1 GCA_905479505.1 uncultured Burkholderiales Genera incertae sedis bacterium
AAGTTACTGATTTAATTTGCAAAGTAACACTTTAGTGCTATCGGATGAGACCCGCTGAAATGCTAGAAAAGCGGACTCACTCTCCGCCACCCTATTTTTACTTAATTTAATCTATATAAATCAATAGGTTATAAAGTTAAGAATTCGGGCTTTATTCCACCCCTAAACACCCCGGGGGGAGGGGCTACACAGGGTTACGCTATCTATAGGTAGCTTGGGAGATACAAAAAATTTAATCTCCAGAGCAATAGATTTGTAGATGGCATTTCTGGAGGAAATGCTGATCCAGTACCGCTATTTATTCGTGATCCAGACCGTTTGATAGGGCTCCAACCTGATCTCACTTTGACACGATAATACTTGTAACCCACTGATCAAATCGTACCATTGTTCCACTTCAATTAAATTTAAGTCTGCCACCTTTAAAAACTTACCTTGTGATGTGAGGTTAGTGATTGCAAAAATACTTTGCCCACGGTTCTGGCTTTGCCTCCAAACCCCAAAAAAGTCTCTCCCTAATTGCAGGGTGAACTGAGTTGCATTTGGATGAAAGGCACTTTGGCGTGACCTAATCTGTATCAACCTCTTGAGTGCATCAAAAATTATTCGCTCTCTTGAATGAGTGATGCGCAACAGACTATCGATTGTTTCACGCGAGTATTTAGTCCGATTAATCCGTCGGCACATACCAGATGCATCGACTCCGGCATCATCGTTTTTAGCACCTATTAATGAGTTAATGTACATGGCAGGAATACCTTCGAGACTGAACATAATAAGGTGTGCTGCAATGAACCGCTTTATCGCATAGCGTCCATTGGGATCCTCGTCAGTTTTCTCTAACGCGCTATATAACGTGATATTTGCCTCGTAAATCTTTTTTGTACCATCTTGCATCGTTCTCCAGGTGAATCGGCTACCATTTTTTTGCAAACGCTCAACAAGTTCCGCACGCGCCTCCTCCTCCAACAACCCTTCGGTCGGACGCAACCCGAAACCGTCATGAGAGGCTACAAAATTAAGGTAACTCGTGCCGAGCAACGCAGGAGGCATACTCATTGCCCAACGTCTTAACGCGTTTGAGTCTCCGGTTAAGAGTGTATGAAGAAGCAATGGCGGTAGGGGAAAATTATAAATCCAATGCGCTTCGTTTCCATTCCCAAAATAACTCAAATTTTCTTGATTAGGTAAATTCGTCTCCGTCACTATCAAAACATCAGCTGCATAACAATTACTGACATATCGAATCAACTTAATAATGGCATGAGTCTGACTAAGATTTAAGCATGTCGTACCTGAGCGTTTCCATAAAAATCCGACCGCATCGAGTCGTAACACACTTACGCCGTGATCAATAAAATTAAGAATAAGGTTTAAGAAAAACTCCAGAACTCCAGGATTAGAAAAATCATAGTCAACCTGCTCCTCACTAAAAGTGCACCAAATAGTCTTCACTCCCGAAACCGTTTCGACTTTTTGAAGCAATGGGTGCCCCCTAGGTCGAATCACATGAGACGCATCAAAATTCTCGTCTACACTCAAAAAGAAACTATTACCTGGTGCCTCATCATTTAGGAACTGCTGAAATAGGACGCTTGACCGAGCACCATGATTCAATACAAGATCGGCCATAATCCGATATTTCGTTGATAAGTAGGAAATATCCTCCCAAGTACCCAGGGGTGGATCTACACAATTATGATCAGAGACAGCGAATCCATCATCGCCACTTGAGGGAAAGAACGGAAGAATGTGAACCGTACTGATCATTTCATCAAGATGGGCTTCGCAAAATTGACCTAAGGAAGCGAGCGGAGATTGTGCGTTGTCATCCGTAATTGAATCTGCATATGTAATGAGCAAACAGGTTTCTTGATTCCAATTTTCGCTTTGCTCATGAACGTCCGGACCGGTCACTGCCATACGGCGGGATAAGCGACGCGCTAAACCCGATAACACGTCATCCGAATTGTCTTTATATATTTCTTTCAACCAACGCAGTAAGGTTTCTTGGATCAAGGCACGATCCTCATCAATGTAACTCGGCATTATCCTTCTCTACAGCTATTCTTAATCGACTCGTAAGATCTGGGACAGCTGAGCTTACTCGATTCCAGGATAGAATAAAGGGTGACTCCATTGGATTAGCAGCGAACGCTTCACCCGCATGCATAATATTTTCTGCGAATAACTCAACAGCGCGCTCCTCCATATCGATATCGAAGCTCAACCCATTAATCTCCGCATCTGTCTGATAGTAGTGGACCATATCCAGCGCCAAACGAAAGTAAGTAGCCTTGATCGTTCGAAAGACAT
Organism: uncultured Burkholderiales Genera incertae sedis bacterium; assembly: GCA_905479505.1. Classification (GTDB taxonomy): domain Bacteria; phylum Pseudomonadota; class Gammaproteobacteria; order Burkholderiales; family Eutrophovitaceae; genus Eutrophovita. Next base: position 2,317 of record CAJQMS010000116.1, read on the forward strand.
CGGGACCAAAACAATATCCGCGCGTCGCTAACTTTCGAATTAACACCTTCGTGATATCTATGGACATGCGTGATAAACCGGCCGTCTTGTCATCCGCCGACAACGACTGATGCTTGTGATCATACGCGTCAGAAATATCTACCTGGCAAATCCGATTACTCGCTTGATTTCGTTGCATCTCTGACAAAATTGCAACTTCTAAACCCCAGTCTGAAGAGATACGCATCTCGGGTATCAGAGAGCGACGAAACGAGAACTCGCCAGCCAACGGATAACGAAAACTTTGCATAAATCGAATGTAGTCGCAACTCCCAAGAACTTGCTCGAGCGCAAGCAGTAATGGAGTGACCAGCAATCGACATGCTCTACCATTCATTTTGTCATCAGTTACGCGTGCATAAAAACCCTTACAGAACTCGAATTGATAATTTGGATTAGCCACCGGATAAAAGAGTCGCGCAAGAAGCTCTCTATCATAAGTAACAATATCGCAATCATGAAGCGCCACTGCTTCAGCTTTTGCCCGCGCATGCACATAACCAATGGAGTACCACACGTTTCTGCCCTTACCTAACACTTGGGGCGCCAGACCCTTATCCTCGAGTTCATTGTGTAATGAGGTAAGTCTTGGACCGTCGTTCCATAACATCGAAAACGACTGACGCAGATTTTTGAAAAAAGAAAACGCATACTCATACTGATCCCGATCTGCTCGATCGAGCCCAATGACGACATGGCTCAGATATTTAACCTGAGAAATCTGTTCGACGATGTGTTTTAACGCTGGTCCCTCAAGCTCCGAATATAGGCTGGGCAGTATGAGTTCCATGGGCCGATAGCCTGAAAACAGCTCAAGATCTGTTTCTAAACTTTCGGTAGACCTTGTTTTAAAATTATGAAGTGTTGTTACCCAACCATTTTGTGAAAAATCACCCATAGCTATACCCATATTGAATTTTAAGAAATGCTATCGCAGCGTGAATAGCCTCCTGCCACCCATGGGGAGCCGGTAGCGACGCATTGATTATCTTTTGAGACTTTTGAGTCGCCTCAAAAGATAAGTGCGGTTGGTTTGGGCGAGGGATCACACAAGCAATATCAGATCCTTGCAACATTTTGACGTCATTGTCACCGTCCCCTAACCCAACAATCACAATGCGATCTGCCGTCGTACTCAAGAGACTACGGATAACTGGAATACTATCGGCTTTATCATGGTTTCCCGACAAATTACACACGCGACCACCACGCAACACGTTGAGGTGTAATTGATCCGCCTCGCTTTTAAGCGCATCAAATTCATCGTCGGAACCCTGAAACATAAAGGGTCTCGAATAGTTACGCCTCATCGCACGGTCTAACGCCTCCCCGCTCAAGC
>CAJQMS010000117.1 GCA_905479505.1 uncultured Burkholderiales Genera incertae sedis bacterium
GGATATTCTAGGTTTGCCTCCTGTATGGTACAAATCTGCTCCATATCGTTCTCGTATTGTGAGGAACCCTCGTTCAGTACTCAAAGAATTTGGATTGGACTTGTCAGATGACAATAAAATCAGAATTTGGGACTCCACTGCCGAAACGAGATATCTCGTGATCCCACGCCGGCCCATTGGAACAGAGTCCTATTCAGAGGGGGAATTAGCGAACCTTGTGACCCGAGACAGTATGATCGGAACAAGTGAGATACCGAGCGCTAGAAGGGTCGATTCAAATGGATAATATTCACGATTTGGGTGGAATGGAGGGCTTCGGTCCAGTACTGCCTGAGTTTGACGAGCCGACCTTCCATGCGGAGTGGGAGGGACGTATGCTCGGACTTCAACGATCGATTTTATTTCTTGGTTTGTGGAATCTTGATATTTTTCGATATGCTCAGGAAAAGATTCATCCAACTGATTATTTGAAGTGGTCTTATTACGAACGCTGGGCGCATACGATGATTGCGACTTCTTTAGAAAAGGGACTGGTCACTCCGGATGAGTTAAAAGGTGGGGCTGGTGATAATTCTCATCTGGTTAATGTGAGTCGGGCGTTTACGTCCAAGTATGTTAGAGCCGCATTTGTAAGAGGAAATTTTGAACGGAATAGTGACTCGGAGCCACTTTACTCGATTGGTGATGTAGTGATGACGAGGAATATTCAGATACCTGGACACACCCGGTTACCACGTTATGCTCGCGAGAAGCTTGGAACCGTTATTGCTGTCAGGGGGAGACATGTATTTCCCGACGCTGTTGTCAATGAGGGAGTTGAGGACCCCCAGTGGCTTTATACGATTGAGTTTCAAGGGGCTGAACTTTGGGGCGATTCGGTAGATCCCACGATTTTCAATTTGATTGACGCATTTGAACCTTATCTAGAGAGACCTTGACGTGAGTGATCAGTTTTCCTGGCAGGAGTATTCGCAAGATTCTCCAAGCATTGTTAAAAGTCCTACTTTTTCAAAGCCGTGGGAGGCGGATACTTTCGCCATGTTGGTAGCGCTTGAGAAGCGTGGTTTCTTCAGTTGGTCCGAGTGGGGTGATGTCTTAGGAGCTGAGATCAAAGCGGCTACTGATGAACAAGATACTGGTGAGAACTATTACGCTCATGTTCTCGCCGCATTAGAAAAAATACTGACTCAAAAAAATATAATCTCAGGAAAATTATTAAAGCAATACAAAACAGGCTGGGATAGGGTTGTAACTCGTACGCCACATGGAGAGCCTTTAGAATTGACTGATGATGATTTAAAAAGTGATGAATAATAATTGCGAGAAACAGAAAATATGTTGAGTACACATGACCATAACCGGTTCCAAAAGGGCTATCAGTACGTTTACCCTGTGGTATCTAGGCGCGCAGGTGGTCTGTCGTTGGGCATTAATTTAAACACTAACAACGCCTGTAATTGGCGATGTATTTATTGCCAAGTGCCGGACTTAGTTCGTGGCACACCACCGGCGGTGGACATAGAGCTGCTTGAGCGCGAACTGGGTAGCTTTTTGGAACAAATATTAAAAGGACCTTACCTTGCTGACCACGTGCCTGAGGGGCAGCGTCGGTTAAACGACATTGCATTTTCAGGAAATGGTGAACCAACTATTGCTCCTAATTTCTTGCAGACAATTGGCGTTGTGGGGCGGGCTCGTAAAGCGGCGGGTGTTCCGACTGCTGTCAAAACTGTGCTCATCACTAACGGAAGTTTTATTCATCGAGAAAAAGTACGTGTTGGGCTGGAGAGTCTCGCAGATCTTAACGGTGAAATTTGGTTCAAAGTGGACCGTGTCACCAAAGAGGGAGCTGGTTTTATTAACGACATAAATCTAAGCTCGAGCCGCACGATGTCCAACCTCGCTTTGGCCTCTAGAGCGTGCCCGACGTGGTTACAGACATGCCTATTTCGGGTCGATGGCGTAAATCCGAGTGACGATGAGTTAAGTGCTTACAAAAATTTCATTCGAGACGTACTTGATCAAGATTTACCAATTAAAGGGATATTACTTTATGGACTGGCACGCACTAGTTGCCAGCCAGAGGCGCCAAGACTGTCTTCAGTCGAAAACAGTTGGTTTGAGGATTTTGCTGAGGCTGTTAGGGAGCTGGGGGTAGTTGTTAAACTGACTATTTAAGATAGCTGATCCCCATGCTTACTTTGCCATTTGTTTTTCTCGCATCTCGTCTAGGGTTTTACAATCAATGCATAGGGATGCGGTTGGTCTCGCTTCCAGTCGTTTGAGGCCAATTTCAATTCCACAGCTATCGCAGTAGCCATAATCGCCTGACTCAATACGCGCAACAGTTTCATTAATTTTTTTTATGAGCTTACGTTCGCGGTCTCGGTTTCTAAGCTCGAGTGCCATATCCGATTCTTGACTGGCACGGTCGTTCGGATCAGCAAATACCGTCGCCTCATCTTGCATCGTATGTACTGTTTTATCAATGTCTGCGCCAAGCTGGCTCTTTTGTTCTAACAGTATTTTTTTAAAATGATTTTTTTGCTTTGTTCCCATATACGCCTCACCTTTTCTAGGCGTGTAGGGTTTAAAATCACTTTTTACTGCTGATTTTTTTGTTTTTGTTGTGCTTTTCTTTGGGGTCGCCATTACTTTCGCAAACTTTCTTTTACTATCTAAAAACCCGACTGTATAGCAGAAATAGGTAATTAAAGCAATTTTGGGGGTAAAATTACAGTCTACGGATTGACGTTTAGGGTTCGAGGCGATATAGTTTCGGCCCTTCGGTCGGGGTGTAGCGCAGCCTGGTAGCGCGCCTGCTTTGGGAGCAGGATGTCGGGAGTTCGAATCTCTCCTCCCCGACCATTACGATGGCTGAGGCCCTCTTGTTGCGCCCGTAGCTCAACCGGATAGAGCACCAGCCTTCTAAGCTGGGGGTTACAGGTTCGATTCCTGTCGGGCGCGCCATCAGCTTTTGTTTGTGTAGTTGTTGGTATCTGTGGTGGGCGTAGCTCAGTTGGTAGAGCCCCGGATTGTGATTCCGGTGGTCGTGGGTTCGAGCCCCATCGTCCACCCCACTTATGCCTAAACAATATTAACGAAGATGGAATCAGGCGGCCAAAAGTTGCCGGGCCACGTCGACTGAGATACAACACTCTCAAAAATAAGCTCGGCGAGCCTGGCCTAGATTCCCACGTCTTCAGACGCTTTCAATGTCTCCAAAGTGGTTGAATCAATC
>CAJQMS010000118.1 GCA_905479505.1 uncultured Burkholderiales Genera incertae sedis bacterium
TTGGCGGGCTTCTTGGCGGGCTTCTTGGCGGGCTTCTTAGCGGGCTTCTTAGCGGGCTTCTTAGCGGGCTTCTTAGCGGGTGACTTTTCGAGTTTAAGGTCAATAAGTTCAACTGCAGCCTCAAGGCTAATCGTATCGGGGTCCAAATCTTTTGGAATGGTGGCATTAATTGTGCCGCACTTCACATAAGGACCGTATCGACCGCTTTTTACAGAAATAGCCTTCTTTTGTTTTGGGTGATCCCCAAGTGCCCGGCCACTAGAGGCACTTTTCTGGGCTAGGAGTTCGACAGCGCGCTCTAGTTGAACATCATAAACACTATCAGTTTTAGGAATAGATTTGAAACCGCCGTCATGTTTCAAATAAGGGCCAAAGCGCCCGATATTCGCCTCGATAGGCTTGTCTGTCTCTGGGTGAACGCCGATTTTTCGGGGCAGGCTAAGTGCTTTGAGTGCGATTGCAAAAGCTTCTTCACTAGCCTCCATAGGGAATGTCGCATCTTTTGGCCAAGCGCCACGTTTGGGTTTTTTCTCTTTGGAGCCTTGTGGTGGAGTTTCCCCAATTTGAACGTACGGGCCGTAGGGACCGCTTAACAAATATATAGATTTCGAGGTATCAGGATCTTCGCCAAGTAAAAGGGGTTCTTTTTGAACCGGTCCTGACCCAAAGGGCTCCGTGAAGTCACAATCAGGATAACTGCTGCATCCCACAAAAAGCCCACGAGAACTATTCTGTAAAAGAACCGGACTGGAACATTTCGGACAATTTTCGGGTTTATTTTGGTCGACCCATTCAGGAGATAAAACTTGCCTGGAAAAATCCTTCCAAGTGCGCACGGGTTCTTCTGAGCCGGGTAAAGGCACTCCTCTGTTGGCGTCTTTTTTATCGTTAATTTGGCCAGAAAATGATTGCCAAAATTTACCAATAACTTTCGTCCAATCTAGTTTTCCATCGGATATTTCGTCAAGCTCGGTTTCAAGATCCGCTGTGAAACCGTAGTCTAAGTAGGCATCAAAGTGTGTGGTGAGAAAGTTATTAACAATGCGGCCAACATCTGAGGGGATAAATCGTTTTTTCTCAAGATGTGTGTATCCGCGCTCAACGAGTGTAGAAATAATATTTGCGTATGTAGAGGGCCTTCCGATGCCGTATTCTTCCAGTGTTTTAACTAGGCTCGCTTCTGAATATCGAGGCGGGGGTTGTGTGAAATGTTGTTCACCGAATAATTTGTTTAACGTTAACTCATCTTTCTCATCAAGCTCAGGTAATTTTGATTCGTTTTCTTTAGTTGCGTCATCTGCGCCCTCAAGGTAAACGGACATGAAGCCTGGAAATACCAAGATTTGTCCACTTGCACGAAATGTGGTGCCCTTTGGATTTGCACTTAAATCGACGCTTGTAGTGTCAAATTTAGCTGCGGCCATTTGAGAGGCGACTGTTCTTTTCCAGATCATTTCGTACAATGCTGCCTGGTCGGGTCTTAAGGCTTTTTTTAGAGATTCAGGGGTGCGCGCGATAGACGTCGGCCGAACAGCTTCATGTGCCTCTTGGGCATTTTTCGATTTAGTTTTATAAACAATAGCCTTAGCAGGTAGGTAGTCTTTCGAAAAGTTAGTACTTACATACTGTCTGATGTCCTTAATGGCGTCGTTAGACAGCGAAACTGAATCCGTACGCATGTAGGTGATAAGTCCCTCTACTGAGCCGCCAATGTCGATTCCTTCATAAAGCTGTTGAGCCGCGCTCATAGTCGATCTTGCTGTTAAGCCGAGTTTTCGAACGGCTTCTTGCTGCATAGTCGACGTGGTAAACGGTGCCGCTGGCGATCTAGATCGAGGTTTTCGGGTGATCTTTGAAACCGTTATTCGATCGTTAGATTCTCTTTTAATTGTTTCGATGACCGAAAGGTGTTCTTTTTCTGATCGAAATGAAAACTGCTCCACTTTTGTGTCTTTAAAATTGGTCAGTTTCGCTACGAAAGGCTGGTTTGATTTAGTTGTTTCAAGATGGATAGACCAGTATTCTTCATTATCGAACTGTTCTATGGCCTGCTCCCTTTCTACAATAAGACGGAGAGCAGGACTTTGTACTCGTCCAGCAGATAAATTTCGAGCTATTTTTCGCCAAAGGATCGGAGACAAATTGAATCCGACCAGGTGATCCAGGGCTCTTCTGGCTTGTTGGGCGTTAACCAAAGGCATTGAAATATCTCGCGGAGCGCGGATTGCCTCTTGAACAGCAGACTCTGTTATTTCATAAAAAACGACTCGTTTGAGGGATTTCCCAGCGAGTAATTTTTTACTTTGAAGGATTTCAGCCAAGTGCCAAGCAATGGCTTCTCCTTCTCGATCAGGGTCAGTTGCTAGATATACGGTATCTGCTTTTTTTACAGCCTTAGTAATTGCATCGACATGTTTTTTGTTTCGTGATACTAGCTCGTAATCTAGAGTGAATCCGTTACCGGCATCGACGGCGCCTTCTTTCGCCCGAAGGTCTCGGATATGTCCGTAAGATGCCAATATCTCAAAGGTATTACCCAAATATTTTTTGAGTGTGCCAGCCTTTGAGGGGGATTCAACAATTAAAAGATTTTGAGCCATAATTTACTCGTGAAGTTTTGGCCGGATCATACAAGAGTTATCCACTAACGCCAAATTAAGGATGATTTATTGGAGGCTCGACTCATCTCGCGCGGCCAAAAGCTCTAACATCATCCCGTCGATAGACTCTTGCTGATGCCACAAAGCTAACAAAACAATCAATTTAATCTCATCTACACCAACTTGGGATTCAGATAATGCGATAACTCGCTCAATAATCACCTCTCTTTGAGTTGCTGATATTAAGTCAGACTCAACTAGAAATGTTAAAAATCCACGGGCCTTAGTAGATAAGCCATTGATTTCTTCTGGTGAAAAGACTCTGAAGCCCCCGCTGTGTTCGAGGCTACCCCGATACGCATTTGGATCTGCCGATGCATTAAAACCTCGTAGCCAGCCAAGCACCTCGGAAATATCATCTTCCTCAAAACCCGCATCCGATAATTTTCGCGTGATGGTTTCGTTGTCAGGAAGCGTGCCGTGTGGGAAAAAATTCTCGACGAGATAAAAAAGAATGTCGAACATGTGGATCCTTTGTTATTGAATTGCCTCAGCGATTCCGCTAAATCGGGCTGCTAGTATGTTACCTCAATTCAAAGAATGTCTTATCGTAAACCCAGAGTCAAGATACGGATAAACAAAAGTTGACATGTTTTTTAAGTGAGATTTAAAACAGCCACCATGATGATAACAACGGGGTTCAATGGCTATCGTTGTAAAATAACGAATCAATATGAGTAAATGTTTTTTATGGTTTTAAAAATATGAGTATTTTGCAAATATTAAAGTATCCAGACAAAAGGTTGCATAATTTTGCAAAGCCAGTGCTTAACGTTGATTATGAGATTCAGCAACTTGCTGACGACATGGCTGAGACGATGTATGAAGCTTCTGGTATCGGTCTTGCTGCAACACAAGTTAACGAACCAGTGCGGGTGGTGGTAATTGATGTTTCTGATTCAAGAGACGAGCTCTTAGTGCTAATCAATCCAGAGGTTTATTTTGAGAAAGGGGTTATTTCGTCTGAGGAAGGTTGCTTGAGTGTGCCCAACGTATATGATCAGGTCGAGCGCGCCGAGGATATCAAGGTCCGAGCATTGGATCGGGCTGGACAAATAATCGACTTCGAGGCGACGGGCATCTTATCCATATGCATTCAACATGAGATCGATCATTTAGATGGGAAAGTATTTGTTGAATATTTGTCTCGTTTAAAGCAGGACCGCATTGTCAAAAAATTAAAAAAACGACAAGAAATTAACGATGGGTAAGTATTAGCATGAAAATAGTCTTTGCGGGCACCCCGGTTTTTGCTGCATCGGTGCTTATGAAGCTGCTTGCCGCAGGGTACGAAATACCCCTGGTGCTTACTCAGCCTGACCGTAAATCCGGCCGCGGAATGGCCATGTCAGAGAGTGATGTTAAGAAACTCGCTAAGGCTAATGATATCCCGACATATCAACCGGAGAGTTTGAAGTTAACCGACGTATTTGAAAAAATTCAAACAGTTGGTGCGGATGTAATGATAGTTGTGGCATATGGACAAATAATACCTAAATCGATTCTTGCCGCTTTTCCGCTCGGATGTATTAACGTACACGCGTCATTATTACCGAGATGGAGAGGTGCCGCTCCCATTCAGCGGGCTATCATGGCCGGCGACAAGGAGACTGGCGTAACTATTATGCGAATGGCCGAGGGGTTGGATACAGGACCAATTTTTTGCGAGCAGCGAGTAGAAATCCGCGAAGAAGATACATCAGGAACGCTTCACACAGACTTGGCTGTGCTTGGAGGAGAAGCCTTATTGAGAACATTAAGGGGTTTGAATATCGACACAGCGACAAGAGCGCAGGATGACGATGATGCTACATATGCTCATAAAATTAATAATACTGATGCGTTAATCGATTGGACGCGTAGCTGCGTTGAGGTGAGCCGTTTGGTGCGAGCCATGAATCCGGTGCCGGGCGCGTATACTTTTTTTGACGGGGCTCGTATTAAAGTATGGAAAGTATCGGTCCAAGGAAAAATAAAAATATCAGCTCGTCCGGGAACAATAATTGAATTAGATAAAGCTGGTTTTACCGTTGTGTGCGGATTTGGCGCAGTGGAGATACATACTGTTCAAAAATCAGGTGGTGTAAAGTCACCAGCGGCTGAGTATGCAAGGGCGGTCGGCTTACGGGCCGGTATGAATTTAGATGGTGGCGAACCATGATCGAAGTTCAACTTATCTCACAGGTATGTTTAGCAAGAGTTAAGTTGGGTCAGAGTCTTAACGCAGTGCTTCCACAAGAGTTAGGCAAAATAGATTCCAAGGCGGATAAGGCTGCCATTAAAAATACCGTTTACGGGGCGGTACGCCACTTAGGCTATTTAGAGTTTGCGCTAGACTATTTGCTTGTCAAAAGACCTAATGGTTTGGCGAGCTTGCTTCTTGTTGGGATTTATTTAATTGACTATACGCGAGCGGCAAATCACGCCGTCGTAAATGCTGCAGTTTCTGCCGCTAAGCAAATGGGATTTAAGAAATTATCAGGTTTGGTTAACGCGGTTCTTCGCAATTACATCAGACAAAATGAAGAGATTAAGTCTGCGGCAGCGAGGAACGATATAGCGACTTTGCAACATCAGACTTGGTGGATAGAAAAAATTCGGCGAGTATATCCAAAGCAAGCTGACGCAATTTTTAACATAAGTTTAAGTCATCCCAATTTAACGCTACGAATTAATAATCGTTTAATTTCGAGAGAAAAATATTTAGAAAAACTCGATCGAAAAGGAATGGCTTGGGAGATACCGAAGCGCATTCTTGTGAACTCTTGTGTTATTTTAAAAAAGCCAGTCGCGGTGGATCGGATACCAGGTTTTTTCGAAGGATTGGTGTCGGTTCAGGATGCTGGCGCTCAGATTTCGGCTACCCTTTTAGATTTACAACCAAATCATACCGTCCTCGATGCTTGCGCAGCACCAGGTGGGAAGGCATGTCATATTCTCGAGTTAGAGGATGTTTCTCTAACGGCCATCGACAAAGACGCGATGAGAATAATTAAGGTAGAAGAGAATCTCACTCGACTTAATCTTTCGGCAAAAACGCAGAGCGCAGACGCCAACAACATTAACACTTGGTGGAACGGTGAAAGTTATGATCGAATCTTACTTGATGCGCCTTGCAGCGCGTCTGGTGTTGTTCGTCGACATCCAGATGTGAAGTGGATAAGACGCGAGAAAGATGTGGAGAGTTTTGTTGAGCAGCAGCGATCTTTGATGTTGGCAATGTGGAGAGTTTTAGCTAAGGGTGGTAAATTGCTTTATACGACGTGTTCAATTTTTCCCGAGGAAAATGAAAAACAAGTGCAATGGTTCATAAAAAACCA
>CAJQMS010000119.1 GCA_905479505.1 uncultured Burkholderiales Genera incertae sedis bacterium
CCTCCGATGTGGCAGACGGTCTCTCATGTGAATCCGTTTTTTTATTTAATTGATGGGTTTCGTGCTGGATTTTTCGGACGACCTGATGTGCCGCTTGAGCTCAGTATTTTCGTTGTCTCAATGGTAACTGTGTTTTTGTCGTTGGGGTGTTTTTCACTTATTCGGAGTGGTTATAAACTCCGAGGTTAATTAGGATTCTAAAGCTATGGTTTCTCCAGATGATATTAAAGGTTATATCCAAAGTTCGTTGGATTGCAGTCATATTTCTGTCGTTGGTGATGGACAGCATTTCGAAGCTGTCATTGTGAGTTTGGCTTTTGATGGGAAAGGTCGCCTACAGCGGCATCAGATTGTTTATGCCGCTTTGGGTGATCGTATGAAAAGTGAGATCCACGCGTTATCTATGAAGACACTCACTCCATCTGAGTGGGAAGAGCAGTAAATCACATTGGAAAAATTGGTTATTGAGGGGGGGGTTAAGCTTCACGGGGAAGTTGAGGTGTCTGGTGCAAAAAATGCAGCCTTACCCATTCTTTGCGCAAGTCTCCTGACTGCGGATAGCGTCAAAATTCGAAATTTACCTCATTTGCAAGACGTAACAACGATGTTGACGCTTTTGGGGCATATAGGCGTCGACGTCGAGTTAGACGAAAAAATGGGTGTTGTATTACGTGCCGCTGAGTTAAATCGCTTGCAAGCACCGTATGAGTTGGTAAGAACGATGAGGGCTTCTGTGCTGGTTCTGGGCCCGCTGGTGGCTCGTTATGGTAAAGCTCGAGTTTCCCTGCCGGGCGGATGCGCAATAGGACAAAGGCCTGTCGACCAGCATATCAAGGGGCTCGAGGCGATGGGTGCCCGTGTAAAAATTGAACAGGGGTATCTGTCCGTAACCGCCGATGGGTTGGTTGGCGCAGAGATTGTTTTCGATCTTGTAACGGTCACTGGAACAGAAAACCTCATGTTGGCTGCAACTTTGGCCGATGGTGTCACTACCTTGCGAAATGCAGCTCAGGAACCAGAAGTTTTGGACCTGGCGGTATGTTTGATTGGAATGGGTGCGAAAATCTCTGGCGCCGGCACCGATACAATCAAAATCGAAGGAGTCGCCTCGCTGCATGGGTTTGATCATCCAGTTATGTTCGACCGAATTGAAGCTGGTACTTACATGACAGCCGTGGCTGCAACGGGTGGTGAGTTATTGCTTAAGGGTGCAAACGTAAACGTTATCAGTTCGCTAGTATCCAAGCTCACAGGCTCCGGAGCCTCAATCCATTTTGAGGGCGATCAACTATTAGTGACCGCACCTAATAGACTGAACCCGATAGACATAAAGACGGCGCCTTATCCCGGGTTTCCAACTGATATGCAGGCTCAGTTTATGGCGCTTAATACAATTGCAAACGGAACAAGTACAGTTTCGGAGACAATTTTTGAAAACAGATTCATGCACGTACAAGAATTGAACCGTTTAGGGGCAAAAATTGAAATTCAAGGTAACATGGCGGTCGTGAAGGGTGTTTCGTCCCTGACCGGGGCAGAAGTTATGGCTACAGATTTGCGCGCCTCGGCCGGTTTAGTCATTGCCGGCTTAATTGCGGCGAATGAGACAACGATAGGCCGAATATATCACTTGGATCGCGGTTATGAGCGTATAGAAGAGAAATTTGGCCGCTTGGGAGCAAAAATTAGACGTGTGTCAGGCTAACGCGTAAATGTTTTGTTTTTGATTATTATTTTTTTAAAACTGAGGTGATTACTTTGGCTAAGTCTGGTGGTTTTGTCACGATGGCCCTGTCGAAAGGGCGTATTCTTGAAGATACCTTGCCCTTCCTGAGGGGGATGGGCATTGAGCTAATTGACGACCCTGAAAAGTCACGAAAACTCATTGTTGAGACCTCAGACCCGAAATTGCGAATCATTATTGTGCGGGCGAGTGACGTGCCTACTTATGTGCAAAGAGGTGCTGCGGAGCTGGGAGTTGCTGGTAAAGATGTGCTTATTGAAAACGATAGTGAGGGCTTACTTGAGCCGTTAGATCTAAAAATCGCTCAATGTCGTTTGATGGTCGCAGTTCGCGAGGGAGTGGACTATGAAGCATTGATAAATTCGGGGAGTCGTCTTCGTGTCGCTACCAAGTACGTTAAGGCTGCTCGTGATCATTTCGCGAACAAAGGCGCACAAGTTGATTTAATTAAACTTTATGGATCGATGGAACTCGCACCTTTGGTGGGATTGGCCGATGCGATTGTCGACTTAGTTTCAAGCGGAAAAACGTTAAAAGCCAACAAACTAGTGGCCGTTGAAGAAGTGCAACAAATAAGCTCGCGCTTGATTGTTAGCTCGGCGGCACTAAAATTAAAGCATAAACTGGTACAACCGATCATCGACGCTTTTGAGCGAAAACTAAGGTAATTGAAGAGGTAGCATGATTAAGATTTTAAAGAGCAGAGAGTCGGGGTTTGATCGGCAATTGACAGAAACGCTGGCATTCGAAGAAAACTCTGCCTCGGCTGTTGAGGTGGTTGTGGATGAAATATTGGCGCAGGTCCGCATGCATGGCGACTCTGCGCTAATTGAGTTAACCAATAAATATGACAAGACCGCGCTGAGCTCGATAGATGACGTTACGGTGCACAGTTCGGATTTGGATTCCTTTGTAGAAACTGTCGACGACGACGTGATTAAAAAGCTTACAGAAGCTGCCGCGCGAATAGAGAATTATCATCAGAGACAAGTTCAGAGTTCATGGTCGTTCACCGATGAGTTAGGTAACCGTCTGGGCCAAAAGGTCAGCGCGTTAGCTCGAGTTGGACTCTATGTGCCTGGAGGGAAGGCAGCTTACCCATCTTCAGTTTTGATGAATGCAATCCCTGCCCGGGTAGCAGGCGTCAAGGAGGTTGTTATGGTGGCTCCTGCACCTAACGGTGTCCTGAATCCTGTTGTTTTAGCGGCGGCGCAGATCGCTGGCGTTGATCGAGTATATAAGGTTGGTGGCGCGCAAGCGATTGCGGCGCTTGCATATGGAACTCAGACGATTGATAAGGTGGATAAAATTGTAGGACCGGGTAATGCGTACGTCGCGCTCGCGAAGAAAAAAGTTTTTGGTGCGGTTGGTATCGATATGATTGCAGGGCCATCAGAAATTTTAATTATTTGTGATGGAAAGACGGACCCTGATTGGGTTGTGATGGACCTTTTTTCTCAGGCGGAGCATGATGAGTTGGCGCAGTCGATTTTAATTTCAAATGATGAGGTGTTTCTGAATCTTATACAAAAAAGGGTTACAGAGCTGTTACCCCAGATGCCTCGCCGAGCCGTGATTGAAAAGTCTTTGCGAGACCGTGGTGCCTTAATTCTCGTTGATAACCTAAGTGAGGCTTGCGAAATCGCTAACCGCATTGCCCCTGAACATCTTGAACTCTCCGTTGAAGAGCCAAGACCGTTAATTGAAAAAATAGAGAATGCCGGTGCGATTTTTATAGGAAAATTCACGTCTGAAGCGTTAGGTGATTACTGCGCTGGACCTAATCATGTATTGCCAACATCGGGTACGTCGCGTTTTTCTTCTCCACTCGGTGTGTATGACTTTCAAAAGAGAACAAGTTTAATCGAGGTTAGCGAATCAGGCGCTCGTGAGCTAGGCTCGATTGCGGCTAAACTTGCCCGAGAGGAGGGACTTGAGGCTCACGCTCGATCTGCTGAAAAGAGATATCAGCCATGAGTCGTTTTTGGAGTGATGTTGTTAGCAAACTTAGTCCCTATGTGCCTGGCGAGCAGCCTTCCAATCCGGAGGTTATCAAGTTAAATACCAATGAGAGCGCCTTCAGTCCCAGTGAGCGAGTGATTGAAGCCATCTCCAACTGTGTTGGAGATGATTTGAGACTCTACCCTGACCCTCACTCTTTAACCTTGAGGCGTGCTATTGCCTCTGTCGAGGGCCTAAGTTCGGATAATGTTTTTGTAGGGAATGGGTCAGATGAGGTGTTGGCCCACGCTTTTCGAGCTTTGTTTAAGCGAGATCAGTCGATCTTATTTCCTGATATTACCTATAGCTTTTATCCAAGTTATTGCCGATTGTTTGACTTGTCCTATCAGGAAATCGCGCTAGATCGTGATTTTATGGTTGACGTTGAGAACTACCCAAAAAAGAATGGTGGAGTCATAATTCCTAATCCGAATGCGCCTACAGGAATAGACTTAGGACGAAAATCAATTCGGAGGCTATTGGAACGACAGAGTGACCAGGTCGTTATTATCGACGAAGCTTACGTTGATTTTGGCGCCGATACAGCGGCTATTTTCATCGAAGAGTACCCGAATCTTTTGGTAACTCGTTCGCTTTCAAAGTCTCATGCCCTTGCTGGGTTACGTGTGGGTTACGCGTTAGGCCACGTGGACTTAATAGAGGGTATGCATAGAGTGAAGGATAGCTTTAACTCATATCCTGTCGACCGGTTGGCTAGTGCAGGTGCGATCGCTGCGATTCAGGATCAAGATTATCTCGATAGAATTCGCGTTGAAACTGGCCGAAATCGAGATAGATTGACGTCAGGACTAACCGCATTAGGTTTTTCGGTTTTGCCATCAGCGGCAAATTTTGTGTTTGTGCACCATAAACGAATCGCTGCGACGACACTCAATGAGGAACTTCGTAAGATGAATATTCTTGTTCGACATTTTGCTCGACCAGATCGAATAGAGGGATACCTGAGGATCACAGTTGGTTCTGAAGCGTCGATTAACCAGCTGCTGGATAAATTACAAATCATCTTTGCACGGCAGTGATGCGCATTATTCGTATAGAATAGCGCAATCTTTTGACATATTTTTTAGTTTTAACCAATTCGTATGGAAAGAATAGCTTCAGCTGAAAGAAACACGCTCGAAACCCGTATCCGGGTGGAGATCAATTTAGATGGTGTCGGTAGGTCGGACATTAGTACTGGAATTGGTTTTTTCGATCACATGCTTGATCAGATCGCTCGACATGGCTTGTTCGACTTGACCATCAAGGCAGAGGGAGATCTGCACATTGATACACACCACACGGTTGAGGACATTGGTATCACGTTGGGTCAGGCATTTATGAAAGCACTTCCTGATAAAAAGGGAATTGTAAGATACGGGTTCTCCTATGTTCCGCTCGATGAGGCTCTTACCAGAGTGGTGGTGGATTTATCTGGGCGGCCTGGCTTGGAGTATTCTGTCCCGTATGTTCGTGGTCGAATTGGAGACTTTGACGTTGACGTGATTCGTGAGTTTTTCCAGGGGTTCGTTAATCATGCCGGCGTTACTCTGCATGTGGACAACCTGAAGGGTATTAACGCACACCACCAATCTGAGACGGTTTTTAAAGCCTTCGGACGTGCTTTGCGTGTAGCAGTGGCAGCTGACGAGCGAAGCGCTGACTCCATCCCGTCAACCAAGGGGCAACTCTAGCCAGTTGACTGATAAAAATGGCTCTGGTCGTAGTGGTTGATTATGGAATGGGCAATCTGCGTTCGGTAGAGAAAGCTCTTATCCACCTAGGAACAAATGACGAAATTAAAGTTTCTAGCAATCCCGATGATATTGAGCAAGCCGATAAAATTGTTTTTCCAGGGCAAGGGGCAATGCCGGATTGCATGAAAGAGCTCAAAGCTAGAGAACTGGTAGAGCCGATC
>CAJQMS010000120.1 GCA_905479505.1 uncultured Burkholderiales Genera incertae sedis bacterium
TTTAACATCACAATTTTAAGTTTAAAACCCTCTTCTGGCCGAGTTAAATGGTCGTTTGACGTTGAATTTATTAAAGATTCAAGGTTATCATTCTTTCTTACTATCGTGTTGTCTCAATAACATTTGATATTGTTAAGGGGACATTTTATAGGGAGCTGAATACATGCCGAATATCACAATGTACTTTGATTTTATTTCACCCTACGCCTACCTAGCTTTCAAGGGAATCAATCGCGACATGAATAAAAAAATTGATTTCTCTTATCAACCCATTCTTTTTTCTGGACTACTCAACCACTACGGCCAACTAGGCCCCGCCGAAATTCAGTACAAAAGAGAGTGGACCTTTTTACAAGCACTATGGGAAGGTAAAGAAGCGGGTATACCTATTCAATTGCCAGTTAGTCATCCCTTCAACCCCTTGAGCCTTCTGCGTCTCGCCATCGCCGAAACAGGCACAGGAAAAGCAACCAAAGAGACTTGTGATCAAATTTTTGAATTCGTATGGAATCGGGGTATCGATGTGTCGGACGTCAATGAATTCAACGAACTGAAGAACTCAATCACAACAAAGCTAGATATAAACGACCCAATCGTCAAAGATAAGTTAAGAAGTAACACTGAAGAAGCAATTGCCAATCATGTCTATGGAGTGCCATCTTTCCAGTACAACGATAAAATATTCTGGGGGAATGATTCACTTAAAATGCTTGAATCATACGTTGACGGCGATCCGTGGATTGACCAAAATTGGTCAAAACCAGATAACGTAACCGTTGGGATCAGAAGAAAAAAATAAATGTACGTCAGTAAAAAAAGGAGGTGAAGGTATGTCGAAAGTTTGCTTAATTCTTGGTGCGGGCGCAGGGATTGGCCTCGCTGTCGCAAAGCGGTTCTCGGCAGAGGGTTATCACATTTGCTTAGTGCGGCGAAGTAACCAAGCGGGTCTCGATCGTGCCGTTCAAGAGCTTTCAACAAATGGTCAAAAAGCATCGGGATATATACTGGATGTAACATTACCTGATCAACTCGAGCTTCTGATTAAAAAAATTGAGAATGAAATCGGTGAAATTCATACAGCGGTTTATAACGTTGGGGCTCAAATTGGTGACCGTAGCCTAGACGAAACTTCCCTTAAAGTATTTGAGTTAGGTTGGAAGTTAGGGACTTTAGGATTATTCCGCGTCGCGAAGACCTTAATCCCCTATATGGTGAACAGGTCATCTGGGAATCTTCTTGTCACAGGTGCGACCGCATCAGTTAGAGGCAATGGTGGTCAGCACTCGCACGCCGCGACAATGGCAGCACGTCGAATGCTCTGCCAATCTTTGAATGCCGAGTTCGCATCAAAAGGTGTTCATGTAGCGCACATTGTTATCGATGGACTAGTGGACGCGCCAGACACACTTGGTAAGATGCTTGGGCCTGATGCTTTTGAGGACCTCAAACAGCGAAAAGGATACGAAAAAAATGGTTTATTGCTTCCCGAAAAAATTGCCGACAGCTACTTTCACCTTGCCCACCAACATCCCTCCGCTTGGACTCACGAGTTAGACTTGAGACCACACTCAGCTCTAGCCTGGTGGAATCATCAAAAACTCGACCTTTGAGATATGGAATTAGATAATTGTGATTAAAATCAGGTTTAAGCACACGTCCCAGGCATCACCACTACCGCCAAATCAATATGAAATGACGATCTAGGTTTAATCCAATCGGTCAGGGGACAAGTGTCGACACCTTGAACTCGTCCCGACACAATTTAGCTAGAATTTGAACGCCTTCCTTAATTTCTTTAATTGACGGGCTTCCAAAACAAAGTCGTATTTTATGCTGACCATTGGGGTTAATAGACCACTCAGCCCCTGGATTAATAGCCACTCCTTTTTTTAAGGCAAGCTCAGCTAAACGCGAGGTATCCACATGATCGGACAGATCAACCCAAATAAAAATTCCACCAGTCGGTCGCATGTAAGTTGCGGATAAACCAAAGTATTCATCGATTGCTTCGCACATTACATCAGCTTTTTTACCTAGAACTTGAGTCAATGCTGAGACGTGCTCGTCAAAGCTATCCTCACAAAAAACTGCTAAGGACATTTGTTCCAAAGCTCCGGATCCTGCGTCAGTTTTATGCGGCATAATTCTCGATAAAACCTCCCACTTTGCGACGAGATAGCCAACCCGAAGCGCTGGAGCTATCGATTTCGAAAATGACCCGCAGTAAATGACATAGCCTTCGGTATCAAACGACTTTATAGCTGGCGGTCTATCACCCTCCCATATTAAGTCGGCATAACAGTCATCTTCGAAAATAGGAATGCCAAATTTTGAGGATAATGCCAATAGACGCTTCCGCTTCTCGACAGACATCACCGTACCAGTCGGATTTTGAATAGTCGGAATCGTATAAATATATCTCGGTTTTATGTTGTCACTCTCCAGGCGAACTAACGCATTTTCAAGCTCGTCCATATTCATTCCATCTGCCTCCAGAGGAATACCCACCATTTTGATACCCAGCTTATTCAAGCGAGTGATGGTTCCACCATAATTATCTTCCTCGATAATGACCGTATCTCCTTTTTTGAGAAGAGTTTGGTTCACCAACTCAAGTGCTTGAAGGGACCCAGACAGCATTAGTATCTCTTTATCGGAGCATTCGATACCCGCACGATTTTTTAATTTTCGAGCGATAAACTGCCGTAAGGGAAGATAGCCTTGAGGCCCGCTCTCAAGTCCATATTTCGCTAAATCTCGCCCCTCTTTTAACAGCACTTTCCCTACCGCCTCTTTAAGCTCAACAAACGGGATATTATCCGCCTCGTTATGCCCACCTACGAAATTGTATTTTGGGAATTCCGTCCACACACTGACTGGATCAGGCGACGCTGGGTGCAAGAAATTTTTAATATTGAACAATTGATTTAGCCTTCATTTATGGTTTTTAAACTATTTCTTAAAGAACACCGTCCAGGGAGCACTGTGCGGCCCGCTCTTATTTCCAAATATTAAACTTCAATCGATAACGACATTGTGATGCTATTGTTTTCTAACGCCCGCTAAAATGAAAAACAAACCACCCGCACCTAACAAAAGAGCCCCTAATAGGAAAAATATTGAAGTCAGCCCACCCGTCGCACTGGTGACATAGGTTCCTCCCAGCATGACGGACATACCCAATAAAATACAACCCCAAGACAAATAAAAACTTGAAGTATTTATCGTTTTCTTCGTCACAACTTATTCCTCGTAATTGATTTTGAATGCAAAACAAAACATTGACGTCATTCATATTTAAACCGATTTTAATTGAATTAAGCAAAACTGGAATAAACATCCCTCTGTTAACTTAAATGAGGCACCGAGACTTCAAAGGTCACACCATCGTCATTGGGTCGGTTACGCACAGAGACGCTACCCTCGTGGAATTGAGCCACTAATTTCACAACATATAGTCCTTGTCCGAGATGACTCTGATCGGAGACATCCTTGGAATGTGCGCGATCTGAAACCATTGAGTCAAAAATTTGAGCTTGGCTTTCAACGGGGATAATCGGGCCTTGGTTCGTCACTTGAAGAAGGACATCATTACCAACCAGCGACAGGGCAATGTCTATGGAGCTTTCAGCTTTCGAAAATTCATTCGCATTGTCGATTAACTTATCTAACATTTGTCGGAAAGCCTCCGCAGACCCGTTTACGCGCAAAGGGGATTCCGCAAATACTACTGTAAACTCCTGACTTTCGTATGCACTTCGGTAGTCTTCGATGCTCACCGTAACGAGCTCACACAGATCAATCGCCTCTTTCTCCTCCGACGAGAATGAGGCCTCTAAGTCCGACGCCTCACTCATACGCGTAACGAGGTTATCCAAACGACGAACACCATCAGCAGCTCGCTCGATATACACCTGACCCTGCTTTGGATTATCAGTCTTACTAAACATTTCTAGAGAGCCTCGTGCTATCGCAATTGGGGTTTTTAACTCATGCGACAAGCGCCGTGAAAGATTCTCAAGATACTGCGTATAGTTTCTTACATCCACACTCACACTGGACAGACTTCTCGACAGCATCCCAATTTCATCACTCGATTCTTGTGGCTTAATCTGACCTATAAACTTACCGTTCGCATCAAACGCATTTTGTGTTTGTTTGGCAAGATCCTCTAGGCGGTTCACTGCATTCCTAATAAGCAAATACTGTAAGACGACATAGCCTAAAAGGATGAGCAAAATAAACCCAATTAATAATTCAACGGTTTGGTAGCGCATCGCGAGTACCTTGTTCGTTGTTTCCTCGACAAACACTGCCCCCACCACTGTATTTCCGACTTGAACTGGGGCGGCAGCACTGATTCTCCCACCTCCAGAATTGGAGGTCTCCATGTAGAGTTGCGCATTCGAATCTCCCTCCAATGCGATATTAATTTCATTGTTTTTTAGCTGCCAAGTGCCGCTTGGTAACTCTGTAAATTGATATGTTCCCGGATTAAGAAAAACATTCAATATTGGCCTCACTAACGGCGCCATCACCGATACAAAGGCTTCGATAACATTTCCGTTTGACGATGAACGCTCAGCTAAGTCTACGTTTTGAGATATCGGACTATCTGGCTTATCGTTCTCATTGTGCGCAATAATGCGATGCTGACTATCCACCACCCAAATTCGCGAGTCTGATCGACCCACTTGTGCGATCACTCTGCTCACCTCTGGTGATGGGAAAAATACCGGCCCAAGCGTTAAAGGATCAGCTAAATTCTCACAACTTCGAATAACCTCGATTTTTGGTTGCCCCAACATCCCAGCGACATTCATCACTCCTATTCCCAATGCCGGACCGATGACCGAGCGATACATTTTTATTTCAAGATCATACCCACCGGGCCGAGCACGCACCTCTCCGCGAATATCCCACTCTCGAACAATATTTCCCGCTTCATCTCGAAGAAGGAATCCATCGTCGTCCAATAAGTACGCAGATAACTGTCCTGAATTATGCGGTTTAATCTGGAATTGTCGA
>CAJQMS010000121.1 GCA_905479505.1 uncultured Burkholderiales Genera incertae sedis bacterium
TCTGCTAAGGTAGGAAACTCAAGCCACGTTAGACGTTGCGTTTTCGACCATAAAAGCTCACGAAATAAACGCCAAGGAAAATCGCCGAACCCCCGTAAAGCATATGAACGCTCCATTGCTCGCCTCCAAAGAAGAAGCTTAGTATACTGGCAACGAGCGGCTGCAGGTATATGTAGGCTCCTACTGTAGCGGGATGTAAGGTTTTGAGGGCAATGATGTTGCCTAAATACGTGAGGAACGTGGTGCCGAGAATGACAAACACCACCGAACCAATTATAGGTCCGTTCCAAAGCTCCCACGGTATTTCGGGAATTTGCGAGCCGCCAAAGGGCAGTACGAGAAACACCCCAAAAGTGAAGACCCAGCGAATGACAAAGAGTGCATTATACTTTGACATTAGCGGCTTGACAAGGACGAGATACGTAGCATAACAGGTGGCATTGATAAGCACGAACAGGTTTCCACGCGAAACATCATTGCTAAAGAGGCCGCTAAGGTCAAATTGGTTTCCGGAATAGATGAGCCAAAACGCTCCGAAGGCGCCTAATAAAATGCCAATTAGTTTATCAGTGGTAATACGTTCTTTCAACAAAAGTGCACCCACGATGAGCACCGCAATGGGACCGCTAACCATCATAATGGAGGCATTGACCGGCGTAGTTATTTTTAATCCTTCGAAGAAAAACAATTGGTTTGCTGTAACCCCGAAGGCCGCGCAGATCAGCAGCCTAAGCACGTCTTTTCGTGGGATGCTTTTTAACCGGTCATTCCCTGAAAAGGGAAAGAGCATCCAAAACAGAAGTGCAGCACCCGTTACTCGAAATTGAATAAATGCCCGAGGTGGAACGGCTCCTTGCATGGCGCTTTTTGCGATGAGAAAGGATGCGCCGTAAATGAGTGCAACGCCAAGCAATACAAGGTGTGCAATGAGGACTGATTTTCTCGGGGGCGCCTCCATGCCTTACGCTAGTTCTGCCGCTGCAGCAGCGACTACCTTAGGACTGTTGCCAATGAAAATAGCACCATCGTGGATCAGTACAGGACGCTTCAAGAAGGTGTATTCTTCGAGAATAAGCGCCCGAATATCGCCATCGTTCAGTGTTTTTTCTTTAAGACCTAATTCCTTGTATTTCCTTGCACGTTTTGAAAAGAGGGCTTCGGCAGAACCCGCCAGAGCTATCATTTCATCGATCTGCTCTTCGGTGATGGGTTCGTGCTTGATATCTTGTAACTGCACACCGTCAAGATTCCATTGATTCATGATTCGTTTACAGGTATCGCACGTGCTGAGGTAGTAAATTTTTGACATCGGGTTTTATTTGGCGAGCCATGGATTAGGGTCTTGAATGTCGGCATCTTTCCAGATGCCTAATTGGACCATAGTTTTACCTTCTTCGTCTGTAAAGGCAGTGCCAATGGGCTCTTTAAGACTGACGACATCCCCGGCTTTTACTTTTACATTGATGAGGTTGCTGTAAACGGTGAAGTAATTCCCGTGACGCACGAGTACCATTACGTTAGCTCCGGGAATAGGTACGACCGAACTGACTTCACCTTCAAAAACTGAGCGCACGATAGCGCTTTCTTCTGTCGTAATTTCGATATGCGGGTTATCCACAATCACCCCTTTAACAATGGGGTGCGGATGTTTTCCAAATTTCCCCGTAATGATCCCGCGTTCCACAGGCCATGGAAGGGCACCTTTGTTCGAGGCGAAATTATTTGCCAGCGCTCGAGCTTCCGGGGTCATTGCAAATGACGGTCCATCATCACGAACATCCATCCCATTCGCTTCGCGGGCTTTATCGATCAATTGTTTTAAAGCCTTATTAGAGGTGCGTGCAGAAAAGTCTTTGCCCGAAATAAGCCCCAATTCCTTCGCTTCATTTTCTAAACTACTTCGCTCCGCGCGTTCTTTAGCTTTGCGCATTTCCTCCGCGATGATGCGTTTGATTTGTTGCTCCAATTGTTGGGCCTCTCGCTGCTTTTTATCGATGTCTTTTTTCAAGGTGGATTCTTTGGACTGCAGGTTTTGCACGGTCACTTCTTGAATTTGGGCGTCTGCTTGTAGCGCTATTTTTTCACCTTCCTGGGCCGTTTGTACTTGAATTTTTTCAGCTTTTTTAGCAATAAGTGCTTCTCGCTCTCGTGCTAAAGTTTCCTGAGCAATGGTAATTTGCTGCACTTGTTGCTCACGGTAAGCCGCCATATCCTTAAAGTATTGCATGCGTTTTGCCGCTTGCGCAAAACTGCTTGAACTTAAAATAAAGAGTATTTGATCCCTGGGTTTTTGCTGGCGCTGCGCAAGTTTGATGAGATCAGCATAATCACTTTTTAGAGAATCCACACGCGCCTCAAGAGTTTCAATCGCTTTGGCTTTATTTGCCACTTCACGATCGATGGAGCGGATTTGACGGTCCATCGTTCGAATGAGTTTGTTGCGCGCTTCAATTTTTTGATTCAACGTTTGCAGCTCTGAAAGGCTTGCTTCCTTCGTGCTTTTAGTCTTTAAGAGTAATTCGCTGGCCAGATCAATCTGGTCTTGTAGCAGCACCTTTTGACGTTGCAGTTCTTCTTTCGTTTGCGCTTGCAAACCGGTGGTGAGGAGGAGCAGGAATGCGAACAGTAGCTTCTTCATCACAGGCTAAATGGCGTATTAAAAGGTCCACCGGTCCGTATTTCAGTGACCTCGATGGTGACTTTGTAATCCGGTTGGCTTTTTACAGTGATTATAATTTCTGTGGGATACCCCGTATCTTCATCCACACTTTTGTACTGAATAAAGACCGATTCCAAAGGGTCTTCGATGAGTACATAACTCATGTGTAAATCTCTATCTAAGGCGACGGTAACTGTGCGATCACTGCTAATGGAGTACTGTGTAATCCAGTGGTCACCGTTGCCATCGTAGCGGTAACGTAGTGCCTCATTCGTCCCAATTAATTGGCCACGTAGCAATCTATTTAAA
>CAJQMS010000122.1 GCA_905479505.1 uncultured Burkholderiales Genera incertae sedis bacterium
TGGTAGTTCGCTCCACCGACTCTCCGAGATTTTACCTCCACGAGGGGTCGAACGTTCGACAACGCCGAGTTGAACACTTCCAAGGGATCAGCTTGACCACCTTTTTGAATATGGTCCAGTGCGCCGTAAACGATTCGTTCGGCGACGGATTTCTTCCCAGCCTGCATAATCACATTCATAAATTTCGCAACTTCTTGATTGTGAAATTTCGGATCTGGCAGTATCTGTCGTTTTGGTACTTCTCTACGTCTTGGCATTTAATCCTCTTTACTTTCCTATATTGTCAGCCGCTAACCTTAACCCTTAGCCCTCTTGGCTCCATACTTAGACCGAGCTTGTTTACGATCTTTAACCCCTTGAGTATCCAAACTTCCGCGAACAACATGGTAACGAACCCCAGGCAAATCCTTGACACGCCCTCCCCTGATCAAAACCACCGAGTGCTCCTGCAAGTTGTGTCCTTCTCCACCGATGTAGCTAATCACCTCAAAACCGGTCGTTAGGCGCACCTTAGCAACTTTTCTAAGGGCTGAATTCGGCTTCTTAGGTGTCGTAGTATAAACTCGAGTACAAACGCCACGCTTCGCCGGCGCTCCACCTAGAGCGGGAACTTTACTTTTCGCAATAGGCACTGATCTGCCTTTGCGAACCAATTGATTTGTTGTTGGCATCTTAGATTTGGATCCTAAATTATTTGGTCCGTACAAATTGTGTTAAAGCTCATCTGGACCACTTTAACCCTCACAATAACCGTTACCTCAGCTTTTTAATACTGAGAAAAGGACGGGCGATTCTAAGACCACCCGCCGCCTATGTCAAGCCGCAGCTTCGCCCTCGCCCTCAGAAATTTCCTCAAATGCGTCATCAGCCTCCGCTTTTGCATCCTCAAAGATATCAGGAACCTCTGGACGTTTACGATTACGGTGATACGCAAGCCCAGTTCCACCAGGAATTAAACGACCCACAATCACATTCTCTTTAAGGCCACGCAACTCATCCCGTTTACCCATAATCGCCGCCTCAGTGAGGACTCGTGTTGTCTCCTGGAAGGAGGCTGCGGAGATGAATGAATCTGTGGACAGAGAAGCCTTTGTGATTCCCAGCAAGACATTATCGTACGTAGCAGGCGCCTTCCCCTCAGCAGTTAATTCCTCATTTGCGGCTAGGACCTCCGAACGCTCGACCTGCTCGCCTTGGATGAAGTCAGTATCTCCAGAACTTGTTATGTTCACACGACGCAACATCTGCCGCACAATGACTTCGATGTGCTTATCGTTGATCTTTACGCCCTGCAGTCGATAAACGTCTTGCACCTCGTCAATAATAAATCGTGCTAATGCTTCGATTCCTAGTAATTTTAGAATCTCGTGAGGATCGGGCGGTCCATCCACAATCATTTCACCCGTATTGACCTGTTGGCCCTCGTGCACCATCACATGCTTATCTTTCGAAATTAAAAATTCGTGTGATACACCTTCGCTGTCTGTCATCACTAAACGGTTCTTCCCTTTAGTATCCTTGCCGAACGAAACTGCCCCAGTAACCGCAGCTAACATTCCAGCGTCTTTTGGCGCCCTAGCTTCAAACAGTTCAGCAACTCTTGGCAAGCCGCCAGTAATGTCTCGAGTTTTTGAACTCTCTTGTGGAATGCGGGCTAAAATCTCGCCGAAACCAACTTTTTGACCATTTTTAACTGTAATGACGGAATTGACAGGCACCGTAATGTTAACTGGCGTGTCGGTTCCAGCGATTTTGATTTCCTCTCCGCTTTCGTCTACCAATCGAACACTAGGCCTAGCATCCTTGCCTTGTGATGAAGAGCTTCTCTTGGGATCAGTAACCACCAAGGTCGAAAGACCAGTGACCTCATCAATCTGCCTGGCCACAGTGACACCCTCTTCAACATTCTCGAACTTAACCGTCCCAGAGTATTCGGTGACAATCGGTCGAGTATGAGGATCCCAATTGGCTAAAATTTTCCCAGCCTTCTCGGCCGCACCGTCCGAGACATGCAATAGCGCACCGTAAGGTACCTTATGCCGCTCACGCTCCCGTCCAACCTCATCATGAACTACGACCTCACCGGATCTCGCAATAACGACTTTCTCGTTACGCTCGTTTGTAACGTATCGCATCTGAGGCGAAAACTTAATTACACCTTTCGATTTCGATTCTATCTGGCTTGCAACAGCTGTTCGGGAAGCTGCACCACCGATATGAAAAGTTCGCATGGTCAGCTGGGTCCCTGGCTCGCCAATTGACTGCGCGGCAATAACTCCTACGGCTTCACCTGAACTGACCAGATGACCGCGGCCAAGATCTCGGCCATAACACTTCGAGCACAACCCGAAGCGTGTTTCACATGTCAGTGGTGTTCTGACTTTTACTTCGTCAACGCCGCTATTTTCAATCTGGCCGACAAGACGTTCGTCCAACAAAGTTCCGGCGACCGCGAGCATGGCTCCATTTTCTGGGTCAATCAGATCTTCCGCAAGGACACGGCCTAGAATTCTCTCGCTTAATGGCTCGATCACCTCTCCGCCCTCGATCAAAGCTTTTTGCACAAACCCTCGAGAGGTACCGCAATCATCCTCCACAACGACCAAATCTTGAGTCACGTCTACCAATCTTCTCGTTAGGTAACCTGAGTTAGC
This sequence comes from uncultured Burkholderiales Genera incertae sedis bacterium, assembly GCA_905479505.1. GTDB lineage: Bacteria > Pseudomonadota > Gammaproteobacteria > Burkholderiales > Eutrophovitaceae > Eutrophovita. The sequence continues at coordinate 2,655 of CAJQMS010000122.1, forward strand.
AGTTTTAAGAGCAGTATCTGCAAGTCCCTTTCTGGCTCCGTGAGTTGAAATAAAGTACTGCAGTACGTTCAACCCCTCTCTAAAGTTTGCAGTAATTGGGGTTTCAATGATGGAGCCATCGGGCTTAGCCATCAAACCTCGCATACCTGCTAACTGCCTGATTTGTGCCGCAGATCCTCGGGCACCAGAATCTGCCATCATATAAATGGAATTAAAAGACTCTTGATGGACCTGCTTCCCTTTATCATCCGTCATAGGCACCCAAGCATTGGATTTGGCGTCCCACTTCTTCACTGGCTCTGTCCCGAGACGGTCCATCATCGCCTTAGCAACCACATCGCCAGCGCGACCCCAGATATCAACCACCTTGTTATAACGCTCACCCTGAGTAACTAGGCCTGAAGTGTACTGATCTTCTATTTCCTTAACTTCCTCTTCCGCCTCAGCAAGGATAGTTACCTTATCTTCTGGTATCTCCATGTCCTTCACCGCAAACGATAGTCCGGCTCTAGTTGCAAAAGTGAATCCAGTCTGCATCAATTTATCTGCAAAAATTACAGTCTCGCGAGTACCGCACTCCCTAAAACTTATGTTTATGAGACGAGAAATCTCCTTTTTCTTTAACGTTTTATTAATAATTTCAAAAGGCAAGCCCTTAGGTAAAATTTCTGACAGGAATGAACGCCCCACAGTGGTCTTGTGGCGGCTAACTCGTCTACCAAGGCCGACGTCAGAATCATCACTTCCCTCTTCTATACGGACCTCACATGAAGCCTGGAGATCGATATCTCCATTTTCATACGCTCGTTTTGCCTCAGTAACACTCGCGAAAATCATACCTTCGCCTCTGGCACCAATTTTTTCCCTGGACATGTAGTAAAGCCCTAACACGATGTCTTGAGAGGGAACAATAATCGGCTCTCCATTTGCTGGCGAGAGGACATTATTGGAAGCCATCATCAAGACTCTAGCCTCCATTTGCGCCTCAATCGATAAGGGCACATGTACCGCCATTTGATCACCATCAAAGTCAGCATTGAACGCCGCACATACTAGCGGATGCAATTGAATAGCTTTACCCTCGATTAACACTGGCTCGAACGCCTGGATCCCGAGTCGATGAAGTGTAGGCGCCCTATTGAGAAGAACCGGATGCTCTCGTATGACACCCTCCAGAATATCCCATACCTCTGGAACTTCTTGCTCCACCAATCTCTTAGCCGCTTTAATCGTAGTAGCAAAACCTAAAGTTTCAAGCTTGTGAAAGATAAAAGGCTTAAACAGTTCAAGCGCCATTTTTTTCGGCAGGCCACATTGATGTAGCTTCAATTGCGGCCCCACGACGATCACCGATCGTCCCGAGTAATCAACACGCTTACCTAATAAATTTTGTCTGAAACGACCGCCCTTTCCTTTGATCATATCCGCTAGTGACTTCAAAGGCCTCTTGTTAGCGCCAGTCATCGCCTTACCACGTCGCCCATTATCGAGCAAGGAATCGACGGACTCTTGCAACATCCGCTTCTCATTTCTACATATAATTTCTGGCGCTTTAAGCTCTAAAAGTCTCTTCAACCTGTTATTACGGTTAATAACTCTTCTGTATAAATCATTGAGATCGGAGGTGGCGAATCTGCCGCCATCCAATGGTACCAAAGGTCTGAGATCTGGTGGCAGAACAGGCAGAACTTCCATCACCATCCACTCAGGCTTAATTCCAGACTTATGAAAAGCCTCAAGCACCTTAAGGCGCTTAGCAATTTTTTTAATTTTTGTTTCTGAACCGGTTTCACTAAGCTCTTGGCGAAGCTTTTCGATCTCACCACCGATATCGATATTTTTCAAGAGCTCCCGAATACCCTCGGCGCCCATTACAGCCGTAAACTCGTCTCCGAATTCTTCGAACTTTTCTAAATAGCTGTCTTCGGAAAGTAATTCTGCCCTATTGAGAGGAGTCATCCCGGGATGAGTCACAATATAGGCCTCGAAATAGAGTACACGCTCGATATCTCGAAGGGGGATATCTAAAACAATCCCCAACCTTGACGGTAGCGATTTAAGGAACCAAATGTGAGCCACAGGAGAGGCCAACTCAATATGAGCCATACGTTCCCTACGTACTTTGGAAAGCGTGACCTCAACACCACATTTTTCGCAAATGACACCCCGATGCTTTAATCTCTTATATTTTCCGCATAGACATTCATAGTCTTTTACAGGTCCAAAAATTTTCGCGCAAAACAAACCGTCACGTTCAGGTTTAAACGTTCGATAGTTAATTGTCTCCGGCTTCTTAACCTCTCCGTAGGACCAAGATCGGATTTTCTCAGGAGAGGCGAGACTAATTTTAATTGCATCAAAATCCTCTTCTTGACTTGCCTGCTTAAATAGATCTAACAACGCTTTCATTGCTTACCCCTTATAAATTCCACATCGACAAATAATATCGTCACGAACAAAATTCTAGTGACGATCAAGATCAATATCGATCACAAGTGACCTAATCTCTTTCACTAACACGTTAAACGACTCCGGCATTCCCGCGTCGATTTTATGCTCTCCTTTAACGATGTTTTCATACACTTTTGTTCGTCCATTAACGTCATCAGACTTAACAGTGAGCATTTCTTGCAATGTGTAAGAAGCTCCATAGGCCTCTAAAGCCCACACCTCCATCTCTCCAAAACGCTGACCACCAAACTGAGCTTTACCGCCAAGTGGCTGCTGCGTCACAAGAGAGTAAGGACCAGTCGACCGAGCGTGCATCTTATCGTCTACCAAGTGGTGTAACTTAAGGACATGCATATACCCTACAGTCACTTCTTGGTCGAATTGGTCACCAGTTCGACCGTCGATAAGTGCTATTTGTCCGCTTGTTGGCAACCCAGCGAGTTCCAGCATTTGTCTGATCTCAGGCTCGTCCGCACCATCAAATACCGGAGTTGCAAAAGGTACACCATTTTTTAGCTGCTTAGCCAAATCTAGAACCTCTTGGTCCGTAAGGGCCGCAATATCCTCGATTTTACCGCTCGTGTTATAGACTCTGGACAGAAACGCTCTCATGTCTTCAATCTTGCTCTTGGCAGTTAACATAGCTCCGATTTTATGACCGAGGCCCTTTGCAGCCCAGCCCAGATGAGTCTCAAGAATCTGTCCTACATTCATTCGCGATGGCACGCCGAGTGGATTCAAAACAATATCCATCGGTGTTCCATCGGCAGTATGCGGCATATCCTCAATTGGGACGATTTTGGAGATAACACCTTTATTGCCGTGGCGCCCAGCCATTTTATCGCCAGGCTGCAGCCTACGCTTAACCGCAAGGTAGACTTTCACCATTTTTTGAACCCCCGGTTGCAACTCATCCCCAGAGGTTAATTTTTTCTGCTTTTCGTCAAAACGGGCGTCAAAGTCAAGCCTTGCTTGCTCGATACCTTCACGCACTTGCTCTACCTGATGAGCAGCATCTTCATTTGATAGTCGAATATCGAACCAATCGTATCTATTCAACTCCTCAAGATAGACTTTCGTTATTTTAGAGCCCTTCGACAGCTTATTTGGCCCTCCATTAGCGACTTTACCGATTAAAAGTCGCTCCATTCTGCCAAAGGCATCGTTTTCAACGATTCGCATTTGATCAGATAAGTCCTTTCGGAAGCGACCCAACTCATCATCAACAATCGCCTGAGCTCGGCTATCTCGATCCACTCCTTCTCGCGTGAAAACTTGAACATCAATGACCGTTCCTGCCATTCCAGAAGGAACTCGAAGCGACGTATCCTTAACATCAGAAGCCTTCTCACCAAAAATTGCTCTTAGAAGCTTTTCCTCCGGGGTGAGTTGAGTCTCTCCCTTCGGGGTTACCTTCCCAACCAAAACATCACCCGCACGCACCTCAGCTCCGATGTAAACCACACCAGATTCATCCAAACGGCCGAGTTGTGCCTCTGCTAAGTTCGAAATATCTCTGGTAATTTCTTCAGACCCTAATTTTGTATCTCTAGCGACAATTGATAACTCTTCTATGTGAATCGAAGTAAAACGATCCTCAGCCACAATTCTTTCTGAAATTAATATGGAGTCTTCGAAGTTAAAACCATTCCAAGGCATAAACGCAACTAATAGATTTTGCCCGAGAGCTAGCTCACCCAAATCAGTCGAAGCACCATCAGCGATTACGTCCCCACCCGCCACAACATCTCCAGGCTTCACGATTGGTTTTTGATTAATATTCGTATTTTGGTTAGAGCGCGTGTACTTGACTAGGTTGTATATATCAACACCAACGTCACCCGCACGCGTCTCATCATCATTGACTCGGATAACAATGCGTGACGCATCGACATAGTCAACGAGACCTCCCCGTTCAGCCTGCACTGCCGTGCCAGAATCTACCGCAACTGTTCTCTCGATACCTGTGCCGACTAAAGCTTTCTCAGCTCTTAAAGTTGGCACAGCCTGTCTCTGCATGTTGGATCCCATTAAAGCTCGGTTGGCGTCGTCATGCTCTAAAAAAGGTATGAGCGATGCCGCTACCGACACAATCTGCGATGGTGCTACATCCATCATCTCGACTCGATCCGGCGAAACTAAAGTGAATTCTCCACGATGACGACACGAAACAAGCTCGTCTGTCAATTTGCCAGAACCATCATACGCAGCATTAGCTTGAGCGATCACATACTGTCCTTCGTCGATCGCGGAAAGGTATTCGATTTCTTCTGTAACCTTGCCACTTTTGACGCGAACATAAGGAGTCTCTAAGAACCCATACTCATTTGTTCGGGCATAAATAGCTAAAGAATTAATGAGACCAATATTTGGTCCTTCCGGAGTCTCGATAGGACAAACTCTGCCGTAGTGCGTCGGATGCACATCCCGAACCTCAAAACCGGCTCGCTCCCGCGTTAAACCACCCGGGCCAAGCGCTGAAATTCTACGTTTGTGGGTAATCTCCGATAAAGGATTAGTTTGATCCATAAATTGCGATAGCTGGGAAGAGCCAAAAAACTCTCGCACAGCAGCAGATACTGGTTTCGCATTTATCAAATCATGAGGCATCAAATTCTCGGACTCAGCCTGCGAAAGTCTCTCCCTCACAGCTCGCTCCACACGAACTAAGCCGGACCTGAACTGGTTTTCGGCTAACTCACCAACGGATCGCACTCGCCTGTTACCCAAATGGTCAATATCATCTATTTCGCCGCGACCGTTCCGCAACTCAACCAAAATAGAAATGACAGCTAAAATGTCAGCATTGGTCAAGGTGCCTTCCTCGGGCACATTATTTTTCTTAGCTTCTTCGTAAAAACTCTTTAGCCAATCTGACGCTTTAGGCTCTATGACCTCTGGATAAGCTCTTCGGTTAAACTTCATTCTGCCAACAGCAGACAGGTCGTACCTTTGAGGCGTGTAAAAAAGCGCACCAAATAAGGCATTAACTGAATCCTCAGTTGGAGGCTCTCCAGGTCGCATCATTCTGTAAATCGCAACTTTCGCTGACAATTGATCCGGGGTATCGTCCGCTCTAAGAGTTTGAGAAATATACGCTCCCTGATCAAGATCGTTGATATAGAGCGTCTCTATTTCACCAATATTTCCATCAACAAGCTTTTCAATTAATTCCTCCGTTAATTCCTCATTTGCAGAAGCAATAATTTCGCCCGTATCTAAATCAATAATATTCCTAGCCAAAACGCGACCAACAAGGAATTCATGATCGACTATAACTTTTTCAATACTCGCCTCGCGAATCTCGCGAACATGCTTAGCAGTAATTCGCTTATCTTTCTCTACGATCAATTTACCCTGCTTGGTTTTAATATCAAAACGTGCAGTCTCGCCTCTTAACCTGTCCGGTTTAATATTAAATTCAGGGCCTTTTTTTCCGAATTCAAACTGGTCAAATGAATAAAAGAATCCAAGAATATCTTCGACACTCATGCCAATTGACTTGAGCAATATCGTCACAGGCAGCTTTCTTCGGCGATCTATCCGAAAGAACAAATGGTCCTTTGGGTCAAATTCAAAATCTAGCCATGAGCCTCGATAAGGAATAACTCGAGCTGAGAAAAGCAACTTACCTGACGAGTGCGTTTTCCCACGATCATGCTCAAAAAACACGCCTGGTGAACGGTGCAACTGAGAAACGATTACCCTCTCAGTACCATTGATAACAAAAGAACCCGTTGAGGTCATCAACGGAATTTCACCCATGTAAACAACCTGCTCCTTAGCTTCCTTGATCACCTGCTTTGGTGAATCCTTATCGAGCAGCGTTAACCGTACACGGGCACGTAACGGAGCCGCGTAAGTCAATCCCCGCTGCTGGCACTCCTTAACGTCAAACGCTGGTGCGCCCATCTCATACGACACATACTCAAGCCGTGCATTACCAGAATGACTCTCGATGGGGAAAATAGACTCAAACGCGCTCTGCAAGCCTTGTTGCTGACGCTTATCTGAGGCCACTCCGGTCTGCAGAAACTCGGAATAAGACTCCAATTGAGTAGCTAGTAAATAAGGTACAGGAGCGACACCTTGACGTTTCGCAAAACTTTTACGAATACGTTTTTTTTCGGTGTAAGAATAGGCCATAGGATCTCCGTAAATATAGCTCGACGATACTTCTCCGAGCTTTAACGACAATTAAAAGGGCCTGGCGGTTGGCCTCTACCAACCTCTGGCGGACGACTGGATGATCCAGTCCGACCAAACCTTGAAAGTAAAACAAAAAAATAAATAAAAGTTAATGTAACTTTTATTTATTTTCTCCAAAGCTCAACGCGGTTCACCCGATTAGGCAAACCGCATTGACTACACACAATTTATTACTTAACTTCGACCGTTGCTCCGGCTTCTTCAAGCTGCTTCTTGAAATCCTCTGCCTCAGCTTTAGACACTCCTTCTTTAATAGCTTTTGGTGCGCTATCAACAAGGTCTTTTGCCTCTTTAAGGCCGAGAGAAGTAATAGCTCTGACTGCCTTAATAACTGACACTTTGTTATCTCCAATGCTCGCAACGATGACATCGAATTCGGTCTTCTCAGCACCGCCCTCAGCACCACCAGCTGCACCACCGGGAGCTGCTACAGCAACAGCTGCTGCCGCTGCCGACACTCCAAATTTCTCTTCCATTTCGGTGATTAGCTCTGAGAGCTCTAACACAGACATACCTGAAATTGCTTCTAAAATTTCTGCCTTACCCATTTTTATTTCTCCTGAAATCAGTTTTAAGTGTTCACTTAATTTTATAAACGTTTACGCTGCTTCTTTTTCCTTTAAATCTCTGACCGCAGACACACCACGAACAAATTTTGTCGGAACCTCGTTAAGAGTTCGAACAAATTTAGCTATCGGTGCTTGCATAGTACCTAAGAGTTTTGCCAATAATTCCTCTCGGCTTGGCATCTTCGCTAGTACAGAGACGTCCGCTGCGGACATCACCTGGTTTTGCATCGCACCCACCTTGATTACACATTTGTCATTACTCTTAGAAAAGTCGCTTAAAACTTTTGCTGCAGCGACAGGGTCGTCCGATATCCCATAAACTAAAGGGCCCACCATATCCCCAGACAATCCCTCAAAAGGGGTATCTTTCACTGCCAGCTTGGCCAAAGTATTCTTGAGAACACGCAGATAAACACCACTATTACGGGCATTAACCCTAAGTTGCGTCATCTGATCCACCGTCAGTCCTCGATATTCAGCAAGGACGACCGACTCAGCATCCGATAATTTTCCAGACACCTCTTCGACGACAGCCTCTTTTTGTTTCCTATTGAGACTCAAGTTTTTTTCTCCTATTGTTAACAAAAAGTGGAGCACATAACTCCACCACCAGATCCAATAGCGTCCTTCGGCACAAGCGTTAAAGCGTCAAAAAGAATGAACACCAAATACTCGTCTTTAGGTATCACTATCTGCGAAGGCTAGAGAGCCGCAGCCCTTTATTTAGGTTCTTACGAACACCTACGGTCTTTGACAGCCCCGTTCATCGATTATTATCAATGAACGAGTACCAAAGTTCTTACAACTATGCCGCCCAGGCAGATTGATCCAAGCGAAGACCCGGACCCATCGTGCTCGAAACAGCGACACGTCTCAAATAAACACCCTTTGATGCTGTGGGCTTATTTTTTTGAAGCGCGCCTATCAATGCTTTAAAGTTCTCAGCTAGATCATCTTCCGCAAAAGAAGCTCGCCCGATCGTGCAATGAATAATGCCAGCCTTGTCGGTTCTGAACTGAACTTGCCCGCCTTTCGCGTTTTTAACCGCTTCCGCCACGTTAGGCGTCACCGTTCCGACTTTTGGGTTTGGCATAAGTCCTCTAGGGCCTAAAACCTGCCCAAGTTGACCCACGACTCTCATGGCATCTGGCGTTGCAATGACAACGTCAAAGTCCATTGATCCGCCTTTGATTTGCTCGGCCAAGTCCTCATACCCTACGATATCGGCACCTGCCTCTTTCGCCTCTTCAGCTTTTTCAGCCTGAGCAAAGACCGCAACGCGAACCGTTTTGCCGGTTCCTTTTGGTAGGACAATAGAACCTCGAACAAGTTGATCTGATTTTTTTGCATCCACACCCAGATTAACGGCTATATCAATTGACTCATCAAACTTAGCGGTTGCATTCTGTTTCGCAAGAACCAACGCGTCATTCAGTGTGTAGAATTTGTCTGGATCGACGGTGTCCTTGATTTGCTTAATTCTTTTAGATAATTTTGTCATCTCTAACTCTCCTCGACCTCTACACCCATGCTCCGTGCGCTGCCCGCAATAATTTTTACGGCCGCGTCCATATCGCCCGCATTAAGGTCTTCCATTTTCGCCTTTGCAATCTCTTCCACCTGAGATCTTGTCAATTTTCCGACTTTATCGGTATGAGGAGTAGAACTGCCCTTTTCAAGCTTAAGTGCCTTTTTAATCAGCACCGAAGCAGGCGGAGTTTTGATAATAAAAGTGAAGCTTTTATCAGCAAAAGCAGTAATGACCACTGGCAAAGGAAGACCCGGCTCGTAACTTTGCGTTTTGGCGTTAAAAGCCTTACAAAACTCCATGATATTTAAGCCGCGCTGGCCAAGCGCCGGACCGACAGGAGGACTTGGATTCGCCTTCCCCGCAGGAATTTGTAATTTTATAAAACCAATAACTTTCTTTGCCACTAAAACACTCCTTAAAGTAAGTGCGGGTCCATGCGAGCCCCGTCGAGACTCTCCCCTAAATAATCGAGCCGGTAATTATAACTTAAAAATAAAAAAAAATCTGAGCGTGAAGTTCTTTCCTTACGCCTTCTCTACTTGTCCGAAGTCGAGTTCCACGGGCGTGGAACGCCCAAAAATCGATACAGATACACGGATTTTGTTCTTTTCGTAATTAACTTCCTCAACATTGCCATGAAAATCCATGAAAGGACCGTCTTTCACTCGAACACCTTCACCTAGCTCGAAAAGAGTCTTCGGCTTTGGTTTTTCAACTCCCTCTTGAATTTGACCAAGAATTCCATCAACCTCTTTTTGAGTGATGGGAGCAGGTTTATTACCCGAACCTCCAACGAATCCAGTCACCTTAGATGTGCTCTTGACTAGGTGCCAAGTATCGTCAGTCATATTCATTTCAACTAACACATAACCCGGGAAAAACTTTCGTTCACTAATGGACTTTTGCCCATCCTTAATTTCTATCACTTCCTCGACAGGCACTAAAATTTCCCCGAAATGCTGTTCCATTCCGGATCGCTCAATACGCTCTACCAACATTTTTTTGACGCTTTTTTCATAGCCTGAATAAGCGTGAACCACGTACCATTTCATAATGTTAACCCTCCACGCCGAGAATCATTCTGATTACAGACCCCAGGATGCCATCAATGCCCCAAAGCACCAAAGCCATCACCAATACGAACACCACCACTATACCTGTAGTCTGGGCGGTCTCCTTTTTAGAGGGCCAAACCACCTTCTTGGTCTCTACAATCGCCTCGCGACCAAATTGGATTAATTCCCGCCCCTTTTCAGTCATCGAGAGTAAACCAAACGCTAAGGCGAACCCGATGAGCACACACAGAACACGAAGAACTACAGGCAGATCACTAAGAACGTAGGACCCAGCTATACCCGCCA
>CAJQMS010000123.1 GCA_905479505.1 uncultured Burkholderiales Genera incertae sedis bacterium
TACTTACCTCAGACCATAAAAGAGCCGCAAACAAAAAAGCTGGAGATACAGATTTTCCACTGTTAATGCGCTCGTCAGTTTTTTTAAACACAAGTCGCAGAAACTCCCCTTCTTTAGATTTCTCTTTGATAGCTACTAATCTTTTAAAAATCGATGTATGAAAACCGTAGGTAACTATCTGCTCTATCGCCGAAGCTGATGCGCCGGTTTTAATTACCTTTAAAAATTCATCATAAAGTCTCGCGGTAGGAACATCCCCAAGCAACCGCGCTTGTTTTTTGAAAGGAGCTTGAGTCTTCGAATCAATACTTAAATTAAGCTTTTCTGAGAGCCTGACAGCCCGAAGCATGCGGACAGGATCCTCTCGAAATCTCTGGACCGGAGTTCCGATAACCCTAAGAATTCGACTTTGCGTGTCGGAGTAACCATCACAAAAATCAAGCACCTCCTTCGTCCGGATATCGTAGAAAAGCGCGTTTACCGTGAAATCTCTCCGAATGGCATCATCAGTGATTGAGCCGAAAGTATTGTCGCGTAGTAAACGGCCCTTTCGATCCTGAGAGCCTGCGGTCTCCTGCGGAGCACGAAAAGTTGACACTTCAACCATGTCTCGGCCACAAAACACATGGACCAATCTAAAGCGACGACCAATGATTCGTGAGTTTCTAAAAACACGTCGGACCTGTTCCGGCGTTGCATCAGTGACGATATCGAAGTCTTTTGGCGTGAATTCCAACAGCAAATCTCTGACGGCACCCCCAACAACATAAGCATCGAAACCGCTTTCGTGTAGTGTCGAAATAGTTCGCAATGCGCACGAGCTAAATTTGTCTGCGTCTATGCGGTGTTCCTCAATCGCAATTCGTTTCAGACTGCTGGACCTACCAGGTTGATGCCCCATCAACTTACCAATTAATTTCTTTATCATTGATCCATATGCACTTCTCAGCAATTTCGCCCATTTAAGTTAACCATTAAATTATAACTTAGACCTCATCTAAATCTAGGCAAAAAAAGTCTTCCGTCTTGGCTTATGACTTGATCAAACTGTGTTCGGTAAAGAGCCTCAAGATTCTCCACAGTCAGTACGTCCTCAGAAGTTCCAGAGAGACATGTTCCATCTTCAAATAGCATTAAAGAGTGCGTGAAAAAACGATTTGCTAAGTTTATATCGTGCATCACCATCATCGAGGCTTTTTCAGCTGTCTTCGTCATCTCAGCTACCCACGACAATAATTTTGCTCTTCCGGAATAATCTAAATTTTCGAGGGGCTCATCCCAAAGAAATAGATTTGGATCTTGCACCATTAAACTGGCCAATCTTGCCCGCTGACGCTCACCGCCTGACAAGCTACGATAGTCACGACCTCTTAAATTTTGCATCTCAAATTGCTCTAGTGCTTCTTGAATGATGACTCGATCCTCATCGGATTTATCCCAGAGGCCGATTGATCGTGAAAAGCCTCCTAATCCCACATATTCCTCGACGTTACCCCAATAATCATGCTCCTCAAACTGCGGTAGTAAACCAATTTTCTGCGCTAATGATTTCTTTGGAAAATCATGTATTGATTTTCCGTCGAATAAAACATCTCCGTTCGAAGGTTTATTAATGCCGGCAAAGACCCTCAACAACGACGACTTTCCGGCACCGTTCGCACCCATGATTGCCCAGCTCTGACCGAACTCTACGCTCACGGTTACGCCGCTGACTACGACGCGGTTGCCAATGTCAATATTTACGTTTTTAACCTCGAGCATAGCTACGTTGATTTAATAAGAAAATCAATATTGGAACACCTATCATGGCGGTCATAACACCGACGGGTAATTGAATGGGCGCCCACAATGAGCGGGCTAAGGTGTCAGCGACGACAACCATTGTGCCACCAACAAAAGCCGACATCGGTACTAAATATTTATGACGCCACGTACCGGTCATTCGAATCATGTGCGGAACGACTAAGCCTACAAACCCAATAGCACCGCCCTCCACCACCACCGCTACCGCGGCCAGCGACGCCAAAAAGTAAATAAAATATTCGAGCTTTCTCACAGAAACGCCGATCGCCAAAGCGCGCTCAGAGCCCAGCGACATAGCGTCTAGAGCTCGTCCAAACACGATACTAAACATAACTATTGATAGGGCTAAGAACCCAGTCCAAACCCGCGGCTCAGCATAAGTCAAGTCACCCATCATCCAAAAAATCATACCCTTCATCATCGTTGGTGGTGACAAAACAAGGATCAAACTAATTAGTGCATTCAGACCCGCCGACACCATTACGCCGGTCAAAATTAATCGGTATGGATTCCAGTCAGCACCCCTGTGAGCAATATAAGCAACCGAGACAATAACGAGCCCGGCCCCAAGAAAACCAAATATAATCGAAAAGGCTGGTCCCAGAACAATTAGCGAACCCAGAACACCTAGCGAAGCGCCACTAGAGATTCCAAAGATATACGGATCTGCGAGTGGATTACGTAACAATGTTTGAAGCAAACAACCTGACATCGCCAATAATCCACCGGACACAAAAGCCACAACAATTCTCGGAAATCTTAGTTGTGTGATTACCGTCCAATGCACTCCCTCACCGGAATAAAGGCTTTCAAAAATTGTTTTAAAGGGAATTGAGACACTCCCAAAACAGATGCACAGGGCTGAAATTGACATACTCAAGCCTGCAATCCATAAAAAAGCTAAACGCTTTTCGAAAAACATTTTTTATTATTTTTTCCGCGGATGGAGATGAAGGATATCCCAATTATTTTTCATTGCGTAAGACAGCAGCTTGGGGTCTGGATTGACCGCAACGGGTTTTTGGACAATCTCAAGTAATGGTAAGTCATTGATCGAATCGCTAAAAAATAAAGTCTCTTCGAACTCATCAAAAGACAAACCCATATCATTTAGCCAAGCGTTAACACGAGTCACTTTTCCATTTTTAAACGAGGGTTCGCCGACGCTGCGGCCAGTGAATTCACCACCCTGCTCTTCTAAATCAGTAGCTATAAGATGCTCAATACCAAACTCACGAGCTATAGGGCCCGTAATAAAAGAGTTTGTCGCGGTCACGATCGCGATCAACTCATCTTTAAACTGGAGCACCAATTGACGTGCAGCGTTTGAAATCATGGGATCTATTTTTACCTGCATAAATTCATCATGCCAATCATTCAATTGATTACGAGAATGCTCACTCAATGGTTTGAGCTGAAAATCTAAAAATTGATTAATATCCAAGGAGCCCGCCTCATAAGCCTCCAAGAACTCTTTATTCCGTCGTTCGTATTTTTGCCGACTTATGACTCCTTTCTCAATCAGAAACTGCGCCCATTCATAGTCACTGTCGCCATCAAGTAAAGTATTGTCGAGGTCAAAAAGCACCAGTTTCATAGTTACACCTTCAATAAAAACATCAACTAAATACGTAAATAAGGTATTTCAATCTTTTAAATCTAAAAATGATTTGATTAAGGGAATCGTAATACCTCTCTTTAGCTCCAAGGAATATCGATCCAAACCACCCAATAGTGCTAGAAGGCTAGAGAGGTCACGTGGATAACGAGCTAAGATAAAAGCAATAACCTCTTTGGGCACATCGAAACCGCATAATTTCGCATATTCCACCATAGCCTGAGTTTTTTGAATATCATCCAGCGGGAACACCTGGTAGACAAGCTCCCAGCTTAATCGAGTGAGCACATCGGCCCTGAGCGAGAGATTGGATAAAGGTTGTTGCCCAACAACGAGCATACGACCACCACAATCTCTTAATTTATTGTATATATTGAAAAAAATAATTTGTTCGTGATGCTCTAAATCATCGACGTTGTCGATACAAAAACATGTGTTTGCGTCAAAAGTGGGAACGTCATCTGATTTTAAGTCGTAACACACGTGGCAACCCTCGGCAGTCATTGCGGCGCCACTGGCTCTCATTAAATGTGTTTTGCCAGCTCCTGATGAGCCCCAAAGATATATAAATCTTGTGTTTTGATCTCCACAAAGAAATCGCCCGATAGTCGACAATAACTCACGGTTCTGGCCGACTATGAAATTTTCTAGAGTGGGCTGTGGAGCTGATTTAAGTTGGAAAGCTAGTTGATGCATTGGTCATTTCATTGGTGGCAACTAACAGGGTTAACTTGAGATAGCGAAAGCATCCTAATTTCACGAAAAACAATAAAAAACACAGAAAACCACAGTGACTTTAGGTAAAATTCAATTTAGATAATGAGAATTCTATCAGGGTCTGAGTAGAACCTTGGTTTATTGTCATGTTAACGAAAATAAAGCCCCGAAAAGATACGTTCGAAGGGCTTCGACTGAAACGAGTAACCGACCGTGACAAAAGAAAAACTCTCTTACAAAAAAGCTGGCGTCGACATAGACGCTGGTGAGCAACTTGTTGAAAACATCAAGCCGCTCGCAGCTAAAACCCGTCGGGACGGATTACTGGGTGGTATCGGTGGCTTCGGGGCTTTATTCCAGATTCCTGAGCATTATAAAAGCCCAATTCTTGTCACAGGGACAGATGGAGTAGGAACCAAGTTGAAGCTAGCTACGGAGCTCAACAAACACGACACGATTGGAATCGACCTCGTTGCGATGAGTGTGAACGATATACTAGTCCAAGGTGCTGAGCCACTATTCTTTCTCGATTATTTCTCCTGCGGAAAACTCGATGTCTCGATAGCAACTGACGTGGTGTCAGGAATAGCTAACGGATGTGAGCAGGCAGGATGCGCCCTCATTGGTGGTGAGACAGCGGAAATGCCAGGAATGTACGCAGGGGAGGAATATGACCTCGCCGGCTTCGCTGTGGGTGCTGTAGAAAAAGAAAGGTTGATCTCAGGATCTGAGATTACTAAGGGTGACGTCATTTTGGGTCTCGGGAGCAGCGGTGCTCATTCAAATGGGTACTCCTTAATTCGGAAAGTAATCGCACAATCAGAAACTAAACTGGATGACCTTGTGGGCGGGAAAAAGTTAGGAGACCTCTTAATAGAGCCCACTCGTATCTATGTTCGGTCCTTATTGAATGTCATTAAAACGGGAGCTATTAAAGGTCTTGCTCACATAACGGGAGGCGGACTGATTGAGAATATTCCGCGAATACTTCCCAAAAACCTTGTCGCTGAAATTGACCCTCGCTCCTGGCCCCGCAGTGAATTGTTTGCTTGGTTACAAGAAAATGGAAATATCGATAGCAATGAAATGCTAAGAGTGTTTAATTGCGGTATCGGAATGGTAATCGTTTGTGAAAAAGCGGAGGTAAATAGCCTGAAACAAATGCTAGAATCAACCGGGGAGACAGTCTTCATAATTGGTAATCTGACGGAGCGACTGGGGTCAGAGCATCAAACCAAAATAGTCCACAGGTGATTAACCATAATTCGTGAGCCTTATGAAAAAAATCGTCATTCTGATTTCTGGACGCGGTAGCAATATGCGAGCCATAATCGAGGCGAAATTACCCTATAAAATATGTGGCGTTTTCAGTAATAATCCAGATGCAGAGGGTATCTCTCACGCTAAGCATGCAGGAATAGAGACCTGCGTTATTGATCACCGAGACTACCCCGACCGGGTTTCGTATGATGAAGCTTTAGGAGAATCCATAGAGACATTAAACCCCGATCTTATTGTCCTCGCAGGTTTCATGAGAATCCTGACACCGGGCATTATCAATCGCTTCTCTAATAGGATTATCAACATTCATCCCTCCATCATCCCAGCTTTTACGGGTCTGAATACCCATAATAGAGCGCTTGCCACAGGTGTTCGTGTTCATGGGTGCACGGTTCACTTCGTGACGCCTGATCTTGACGAAGGACCAATCATTGCTCAGGCCGCTCTCCAAATAAAATCGGACGACACACCTCAAACGCTCTCGAAGCGGGTTCTCGCTCTTGAGCACAAAATTTTACCTAAAACCATTACGTGGATCCTAGAGGGGCTGTGCAGCCTTTCTGATGGACAGGTCTCACTAGATCCAAAAATTTTTGACGATAGCTTCTACATACAAAGGTAATACGCATTGAGTATCAATTTAGGATTTAAGCGATTACTCTCATACCTCTCACTAACAGGTCTATTGTTAGCCAGTATGGCTTGGGCAAACCCAGCACCAAACGTAACTCTTACCTTTGAAGTGAATATGGGTGACCTTAAAATCGGAAAAGGTATTGATAAGCTCCAACATAACTCAAGCGTTTACACCCTCAGTAGTAAAATTATTCCTAAGGGACTAGCGTCGCTATTTTTGTCAAAAATTGAGCGCGAAAGTAAAGGATCGATTGTACTAGAAGGTCTAAGGCCAGATTACTTCAGTGAGACTGGCAATAAGAAAAAAGGGTCAAGGGAGGCGACCTTTGACTGGGTAAACAATCAACTAACATTAGTGACTAAGAACGGACGAGAAACCCTACCTCTCACAATCTTTAGCGCGGACCAGGCAACACTTCCGTACCTTTTCTCTTTTCAGGCGAAGCTGCCAGATACATCATCAATCCACATTACCGACGGTAGGCGGTTGAAACTCTACAAATACCAGCGCCAGGAAGATGATGTTCTCACGACCGCAATCGGCGAGGTGAGAGTCGCTCATTTTAAAAAAATAATCAAAAATGAAAATGACCGGCAATTTGAATTTTGGTTGTCTTATGAGCATAATTTTCTCCCAGTGAAACTGAAGTTTGTGGACAAAAAAGGAAATGTAATCCAATCAACCGTTACAAGTGTGACGACGGATTAAATGGACTCTTTGAACACAAGGACGTTTGAAGCCGCGGTAACAGCAACGAGAGAACTGCTGAAATTCGTATCTCCGGCAGATATGACCTTATCCACTTTCTTTAGAAAAAATAAAGAATTAGGTAGCCGTCAACGTCCGGTCGTTGCTAATTTGGCGTACAGCGTTATTCGTAATAAAACATACCTGGAAATCATTTCAGGGTCCAACGAAGCACCGACACTCTGCTTAGCCGCGCTCAATAAAATCTTTGGAGTGTCCCCTAAATCGCTCAAGAATAAACTCGCCCCAAAATGGCACCAATACATCGAAGGACTTAGTGAGCGGAAACAGACGGAACTGAAAGTCGAGGACAGATATTCAATACCTACCTGGTTGTGGGACAAACTTGAATCACAATATGGGCATGAAAACGCCTCAAAGTTGGCTCAGTCCCTTCTACGTAAAGCACACTTCGATCTACGGGTGAATTCAGTAAAAGCATCGCGTGAGGAGGTATTGGGAAATCTGGCTGCGGAAGGAATAGAGGCAATACCTACCAAATTTTCACCCTCTGGCCTCCGTCTGAAAGATAATTTTTCATTACAAAGACATAAACTGTTTCTTGAGGGAAATATTGAAGTTCAAGATGAAGGCAGCCAACTGCTCGCCCAACTTGTAGGGGCAAAACGAGGTCAAATGGTTGTCGACTTTTGCGCTGGAGCTGGAGGAAAAACATTGGCGTTAGGAGCGATGATGGGTAACTCAGGTCGTCTTTATGCGTTCGATGTTTCTGCTAAGAGATTAGACCGACTGAAGCCTCGGTTAAAGCGGTCTGGCCTTTCAAATGTGCACCCACAATTGATCGGGAGCGAAAATGATCCGAGAATTCAAAGACTCTTCGGAAAAATAGACCGAGTGCTGATTGATGCACCTTGTAGCGGCCTGGGTACACTGCGTCGAAATCCCGATATGAAATGGCGACAAACCAGTGAAGATATCGCGTCGATGACAGAAAAACAGCTTCGAATTCTTAAAGCAGCCAGTAAACTGGCGAAGCCACAAGGACTCGTTATATACGGGACTTGTAGTTTGCTTAGAGATGAGAACGAAACTGTAGTAGAACGATTTCTATCTGAACAGAAGGGAAAATTCGAACTCGTTAATGTAGCAGAGCTGCTCGATATCGATGGAATTGATGTTAATTCAGCCCCATATTTGAGATTATTACCAAGTACTCACGACTGCGATGGCTTTTTCGCCGCTGTGTTTAAAGCAATGTGAGCATTAAATATCTAAAAATTTAAGATAAATAAAGGCTATCAAAGAAACAATTTTGCGTTTTTTGAGTCAATTAAATGTGAGTTTTGAGGCGTTTGTAGCTCAGGTAGTTTAAAATGCCTCCAACGGATTAATAAATAAGGATATTGAATGGATCCAGTTACAATTACTGCAACTTCTTTTTGGGCAAGCGGACTCATTGAGCTTCCGTGGTGGGGTTATGTTTTAACCGCCCTTGGGCTTACTCATGTCACAATAGCGGCAGTGACAATTTATCTGCATCGACACTCAGCCCATAGGGCGCTAGAGCTCCACCCCTTGGTAGCGCATTTCTTCCGGTTTTGGCTTTGGCTGACAACAGGCATGATAACCCAACAGTGGACAGCCATTCATCGAAAGCACCATGCCAAATGCGAAACTGATGACGATCCCCATAGCCCACAAACGCTAGGTATAAAAAAAGTATTTACTGAAGGCGCTGAACTCTATAAAAAAGAAGCAAAAAACCAAGAAACAGTTGATAAATTTGGGCATGGAACGCCCGACGACTGGATCGAGAGGCGACTCTATGCAAAACACGAGACGATTGGCATCGTGGCGATGTTATTCATTGATTTAATTTTATTTGGCCCCATAGGCATTACGATTTGGGCGGTTCAGATGATTTGGATCCCACTCTTTGCCGCGGGCGTTATAAATGGCGTCGGGCATTATATTGGTTACCGGAATTTTAACGTTAACGATGCGAGTACAAATATAAGTCCCTGGGGCATACTCATCGGAGGTGAGGAACTGCACAACAACCACCATGCATATGCCTCGTCAGCAAAGCTGTCCTCTCGATGGTACGAATTTGACATAGGTTGGTTATACATAAGAATTATGGAGATTTGTGGCCTTGCGAAAGTCAAACGAATGGCAGAAAAAGTAAAGCTATCGGAAGCTCGCCAAAGTATCGATGATAAAAATTTACAGGCGATAATTACGCACCGCTGGGATGTGTTGGCGCAGTATTCAACTTCGCTCAAATCAACTTGCCTCGCCGAAATCAAACACATTGCTGACACTCATCGATTCAC
>CAJQMS010000124.1 GCA_905479505.1 uncultured Burkholderiales Genera incertae sedis bacterium
TGGAGCAAGTAAGCCATGCGCCTCACAGGCCATTGGGGAAGTTCAAGCTCACTTTGCTATCCAGCAGCGACGAAAGGGGCGAGGGTGCAGGCAGACGGCGCAGGGGATGCTATACTCCTCCCCCCCCCATTAAGGAATCTTTTTAAAAATCGGCCTGTTTGGGTGAGCTGACTGGGTGCATTTCTCTACGCGAATTAAAAATAAAAAAATCATGACTAAGATAACTCAGCAGGGGATTGATTTGATTTAATTTGACGCTAGCTAACAGCACGTTAAAAAACATCAAATGGAAATCCTTTTTACAATTGGTTTTAGCCTCTTCCCGGTAGGCATCCTCTTGGGAATTGTGCTAAGCTTATTTGGTAAACACATTCCTGATCCCATAGATGGTTACCTGACGCTAGTTGCAATAGCATGTATTTGGGTAATACCAATATTGGGTGTGCCTTTTATGGTTTACGAATTTTTCGTTTGGCCAATGGCTTTCTATCTTGGATTTGAATGGCCTTCATTCCTTTAGTTGAGTCATGCCCATAATATTAAGCATAGTAAGTATTTTCGCTAGAAAAAGAGGGTCGAGTAGTATTAAAAAAGAGAGAATAAATGATGAAAACTAAACTCACCCTACTTCTGCTCTGCTTCTGTTCTTCGGTTTTTTCTGAAACTTATGTCTGCACTTTCAACCCAAAGAACGTTGGAGGAATTGATGAAATCCAATTTACCAAATTAAAGAGGACCGGAAACCATTTTGTCTCAGATGATTTAGGTCTACTTTCTAAGTATGAAGTTCTTCACGAAACTAAAGAAGTCTTAATCATTAGTAATGTATCCAAAACAAAAGGATATGAGTCTGTGAGGACTTTTTATTTTGATAAGGATAAAAAGGTTTATGGAAGTACTTATTTAAGTGAACCAGTGCAAATTGGGAATCCTCCACCAATGTATAACAATGGTACCTATACGGTAGTAAAATAGTTCGGGCAGATGAAAACTAAAATGAACAAACTAACTTCCATACTTCTGCTAATAATCACATCAACATTCACTGGTTGCGCGTCTAATCCTTACTCGAAATTCTACACTCCTTATAATTATAATACGGAAAAAACGGTACAGCCTCACACCAATAAAGTCCCCGCGATATATGTAAACAATCAGAGTGAAGTAGGTGCGATAATCATGCGTTTAAACATCGCAGGTTATGAGGTCCTAGGCCAATCATCATGGTATGGCAAGGACGACGTCCCCGAAGAAAAAGCTGGCGACCATGCACGTGAGATTGGCGCAAATAAGATTTTAATCGTATCACCTAATTACAAGGAAACTAAATCAGGAAGCATCCCAATCACCATTCCAACAACTGCCTCATCTTACCATTCTGGCAATATTTCAAATACTTATGGAGGTGACTCATACAGCTACAATGGAACAACAACAACACATGGCACCTCGACGACTCACGTCCCCTATCATGTTGATATCTTCACACACCAAGCTTATTTTTTAAGCAATTAGTCCAGATATTAAAAAAATCCCATACCGTTAATGATGTGGGATTTTTTGTGTCTAGTTTAGCTCAACTTCACTGCCCCGCCACTCACCTATTCGGCGATCACTAGAAGTCTGAAAGCTTCTTTAGAAGTTCGGATCTGAGTTCAGATGCAGATGCACCCGAGTGGCACTCTCGGTGACAGTTTGGGCATAGAGCCGCAACGTTCTCTAAGACATCTGGACCGCGCTCAGAGAGAAAGATTATGTGATGAACTTCTAAATATGGAGTCCCATCGCTTCTCATGAATGGCGCTGGCTTAAGGCATAGCTCACATATGCCTCCAGCTCGGTCTTCAGCATCCGCTACAACATACGGATCACGGTCATAACCAGTGGAGACTGAAGTCTTCTTCTTTGGGTTCAGGTTCCCTGTAGCTTTCTTTCTCAGCTCCTTGCGGGCTTGTTTAACCTTACTGCGAAACTCAGGGCTATCGATGTTATCATCTGGCTCTTCGTCCTTATCTACAATCACAAGGCCAGATTCTCTGATTTTTTTGAAAGCGATGCCTACTTTGGCTCCAACAAAATTGTCCGAGAACAAAGGAGCGCCATAATATAGCAAGCTGGCATAGGAGGTTAATTTCTTTGGGGGTATCCTACTGCCATTGAAGGCCACATCATATGTAGTGGAGCCAGGGAAATCGTACACTACGCCACTTGCCAACTTCTCAGCGGCTAGACTAAAGTCTCCCGAGGGGATTTCTTTAACTAGACAGTCCAAACGCCTTTGATGGCGTTCGCCATTTTGATAGCGCTCAATGAAGCCATCAATTATCCCAGAAATATTAGCACCTACATGAGCCTGCGGTTTATACCCGACAAGTATTTCCAGTCTCTTCGCTTCAACACGAGATGCAATATTTGCAAATCTGTAGTCGAGTTTTCCCCGCGCATCTAATGGACCTGCACGAAGCGCACGATCAACTTTGGCCTTAATGACGCTAGTGTATCCTCTATTCTGAGCATCGAGCATCCACATGTAGGCTCGGACGCACATATCTAATTCGTGATCGGTCCAGTTTTCAGACATAAATAAACTATCCGCGGCCTGATTAGCGCAGTCAATTGATTTGTTCAACCGCTCACCTTTCCCACTGATCAGTCCTTCAAGCCCCCTTAAGTGAGGCTGCCCTAACTCCAGCTCCTGCTAACGCTGCTAATCTAATTCCGTGGCTTTTTGAATTGCAAAAATACTGTCGTGCGTAAGCGTATGCCACATGAGGCTATTCACCATCTTCCTATCGATCGCACTTTTAGGCAACGCGGGGGCGGCAGTATCTGGCCTGTATACTTATACGGTCAATGCCGACAACGCGTCGGTGACGATTACGGATTATCCGACAACCGAGACTGGCGCACTTGTAATCGTAGATACGCTAGGAGGGTATCCCGTCACCAGCATCGGGAATGGCGCATTCCAGTCCTGCAGCAGCCTGACGAGCGTCACCATTCCCGACAGCGTCACCAGCATCGGGTCTAGCGCATTCAATGGCTGCACTGGCCTGACGAGCATCAACATTCCCAACAGCGTTGAACTGCTAGGGAGTTACGCATTCTATCAATGCACTGGCCTGACGAGCATCATCA
>CAJQMS010000125.1 GCA_905479505.1 uncultured Burkholderiales Genera incertae sedis bacterium
ACGCTAATCAAGAACAGAAGCTCATCGGTGAAATAAATACGGGTATCTTCTGTGTGGACACAACATTGCTGAAAAAATTTTTAAAAGAGCTATCAAACAATAACGCGAACGAGGAATACTATCTAACTGATATCGTTGAGTTCGCAACGAATGCAAACCTAAAAATTGACACAGCAGAACCGATAAGAAAATATGAAGCAACAGGCATCAACAACAAAAGGCAGCTAGCCGAGTTAGAAAGAATATATCAGTTAGAATCCGCCTACCGACTGATGGAGTCCGGCGTAACAATTTCAGATCCACAACGAATTGATATTCGTGGGGTAATCGTTTGTGATGCTGATGTATCAATAGATGTGGGATGCATCTTTGAAGGCGATGTAAGTCTAGGTAAAAATGTATCTATTGAGTCGAACGTTATTATTCAAAATACAGTCATCAAAGACAACTCCACCATAAGAGCTTTCTCCCACATCGAAGGTGCAATTATTGGTAGACAAAATGAAATTGGGCCTTACGCCAGGATTCGTCCAGGAACAGAGTCAAAAACACTCGTCAAAGTCGGTAATTTTGTCGAAGTAAAAGCAACGACGCTCGACACCGGATCAAAAGCCAATCACCTCTCTTATATCGGTGATGCCAAAATTGGATCCTCGGTCAACGTAGGGGCCGGCACGATTACTTGTAACTACGACGGTGAGAATAAACATCGTACGATCATAGAAGACAACGTATTCATAGGCTCAGATACCCAACTCGTAGCACCGGTCACTATTGGTGCAGGAAGCACCATTGCCGCTGGGAGCACAATTACTAAAGACGTTCCGCCAGAAGGTCTCGCGTTATCTCGAACAAAGCAAACTTTTATCAACGGTTGGAAACGATCAAAAAAATAAAAACCTATAGGTAATCAATTAGTATGTGTGGAATAGTCGCGGCCGTCTCTAATAAAAATATAGTGCCCTTTTTAATTGATGGGCTATTGAAACTCGAATACCGCGGTTACGACTCAGCGGGGCTTGCCGTCATTAATGGAAAGCTTCACAGAGTTAGAAATAGCGGCCGAGTAAGGGAGTTAGCGACAAAAGTACAGTCACTCGACATGAAATCCAGTTTGGGCATTGCACATACGCGCTGGGCAACGCATGGCGCGCCCTCAGAAAAAAATGCGCATCCACACATCAGTCGGGATGGGCTTGCACTCGTTCATAACGGCATTATTGAGAATCATGAGTCACTGAGGCAATCCCTGATAGCTCGAGGTTACATGTTCACGTCGGACACTGACAGTGAAGTCATCGCACACCTTATACATAAACACACTCAAAGTACTCCTGACTTACTCACTGCAGTTCGCTACACAGTTGACGAATTGGTTGGCGCATTTGCTCTAGCGGTCATTAACGAACAATCAAAAAATCAAATTATTCTGGCACGACGGGGCGCACCGTTACTAGTTGGCCTTGGCGACGAAGAGGTTTATTGCGCAAGTGACTCCTCAGCGCTTTTGAAGTGCACTAAACGGATGATCTTTTTGGAAGATGGTGATCTTGCACATTTGACTGCGAGCGGTGCAACTTTCTTCGATGCATCAGGTGAAGAAGTAACAAGAAATATTTATGAAAGCAACCTCTCGTCCAACCAAGTTGACCTCGGTGGGTTTGACCATTACATGCAAAAGGAGATTTTCGAACAACCAGGAGCTTTAGCGGCGACTTTAGAAATGGTAACTGAATCTAGCGCTATTTCTCCTGAACTTTTCGGCACAGAAGCGGCATCCATCTTGCAGAGTATTGACTCTGTAACCATTATAGCTTGCGGTACAAGTTTTCACTCAGGTCTCACCGCAAAATATTGGCTTGAAGAAGTAGCGCAGTTACCGGTATTCGTGGAGATTGCATCGGAGTATCGATACCGCAAACCGATTCACAACCCAAATACTCTCATCGTTGTTATCTCTCAGTCAGGTGAGACGGCGGACACCATAGCGGCTCTAGAGTATGCGAAAACCCTAGGGCAAACTAAAACACTCAGTATTTGTAATGCTCCAGAATCATCAATAATTCGCGGCACTAAACTAAAATTCTTAACTCGAGCAGGGCCTGAAATTGGTGTCGCATCCACTAAAGCGTTCACGACTCAGCTTGCCTCTCTCTATTTGCTTACCCTGGTGATCGCAAAACTCAACGGCAAAATTAGTTCAGACCTAGAAAATAAACTTCTGAAAGGTCTGCGACATCTGCCTGCTGCTCTTAATCTAGTGCTAAAACTGGAGTCTAAAATCATCGGTTGGGCGAAACGTATCTCGACAAAACATAACGCTTTATTTCTGGGGCGAGGTATTCATTATCCAATCGCGCTAGAGGGGGCACTTAAATTAAAAGAAATCTCCTATATTCATGCTGAAGGCTATCCGGCTGGAGAACTAAAGCACGGACCGCTCGCCCTAGTCGATAACGATACGCCCGTAGTAGCCGTTGCTCCTAACGATGCATTACTCGAAAAACTGAAGTCAAACTTATCAGAGGTTAGAGCAAGAGGAGGTGAACTTTATGTTTTCGCAGATGCTGATTCAAACCTTGAAGCATCCGAAGGCCTGCATATAATAAAAATGACTGAACACCTAGGACACTTGAGCCCAATTTTGCATTCCATCCCTTTACAGCTTCTTGCTTACCACGTTGCTCTAGCCCGAGGGACTGACGTAGACAAGCCACGAAACCTGGCGAAATCAGTAACAGTGGAATGACCTTTTGTTAAAAATCTTAAAATTCATTTGTATCAAAGGCGGTAGAAACGATGATCATCGTAATTGTTAGATTTAAAATATCTCCTGACGTAACCGAATCAGCATTAGAAGAAAAATTCATTGCATCGTCAGAAATGTATAGAACTGCGCCGGGGTTAATCCGTAAAAATTACCTCTCGGACCTGAAGAATAAAATCGCTGGTGGCGTTTATTGTTTCGATACCATTGAGAACGCACGCAATTGGTTTGACGACAATCGCATCGAATGGCTCACCCAGAAATACTCAAAACCAGAAATAAACTTCTACGATAATCCAGTTGTTGTCGACAACATTTCCAATGAAATTACGTATTGAAAGATTTGCATTAATGAGAAAAGTACTCAAATTAACTTTGTACTTTTTTCTAACGACTCCACCGATCGCAAACGCTGATTGGATAAAGATACATGTTGGTGAGATCTTTAATACCTACACAGACACAGCATCGATCAATGCGCAACCAGAAGGCATATATGCCTGGGGACTTTACGACTTTTTAGACAGACAACCAGAGGGTTATAGTTCCGCTAAGGTTCTATTCCACATTGACTGCAACCAATCAAAATATAAAATGTTATCCGTAAATACCTATAAGGGGAAAATGGGGCAAGGCGAATCCGGCACACCAAAACGAACAGATAACTGGGACACAGCTACGCCCAAGTCACTTGGTTTTCATATTGTCGAACATGTGTGTAATCTTTAGATATTAATGCCGGGCAAGCTCCTGCCAAGCAAGGAAAACAAAAAACAAAACCACACCGCCAATAATCATGTAGCTGATTAAGCGAACAACGTTTGAACCAATGGATGCTGTCCGGCTTAGTGACTCTTTTCTTCCCTTCAATACTTGAATCAATATCCACCCGACCAACATTCCGGCGATCGTTAATAACAATATTCTCATAACATACTTTATTCAATTTACGCGTTGATTAAAGAAAAATATAACTAAACTACTTTTATCGATCAAAATTTTCATCAGTTAGTTTCTGATTTAAATACCTACCTACAATTTTACTCCCCTCTATATTTAAGTGATTATCATCGCGATATAGCATCAAATCCCCTCGTACCATACTGCATACGTCAATGTCGCACAGCGGCTCATGGATAGTCTCGTATCTCACACCATACTCATATGATAGGTCTATCAGTGTTTGCTCATAATTATCGCGCTGACCGTCAAATTCAAAAATACTTATAGAGCAAAAGTCAGTCACGAATGCTATGGAGCGACCAAAAATACAATGCTCCGCATGGACCGTATAGCGAGGTATATCGCCCAGTAAAATAACCTCATGGCCTAAACTCTGAAGGAAACTTATCGTTTCGCTGAATCCCTCTCGCAAACTGCTCTTAGCACCCAATCTTTCCACATAGTGCATAGTTAGTAGGATTTTCTTTTTCTTTGGTAGTGCCTCAATAGCCTTAAAGATTATTTTATATTGCGGATTCCCTATATAGGGCTCTCCCGCGAGGATATAAAAAGCGATATTTGTATCAGTCCTAGCCTGAGCTAACCCAAGAAACAAATGCTCTGCATGAGAGTCGCCTAAAAGTATCCAATCGGCCTCTCCCTCTTTAGATTGTTTACACCTAAGAAAGCCGCTCCATTGTAAGGCTGCTTTCAAAACACTTTGTGGCTCACAATCAAAATAATTTTTATCGACAAACTCATGATATGCGATATGTCCAACATCTCCATGGAGTTGCGCGTCA
>CAJQMS010000126.1 GCA_905479505.1 uncultured Burkholderiales Genera incertae sedis bacterium
CTCATGGCTTCCGATGCAAAGTTGCCGATGTCATCGCAACTCATCGTGCCGAGTGGGTATGGAGCAGCTGAGGAAGGAGCAGCTAAAAAAATACCTACGAGGCTCATTAACATCAAGATGGGAACTTTGTTTTGCATATAACAGACCTATTTAAGTTAATTTAATTAATACACTGTAGCGATAACAGCATATACGTGAATAATTTTGGCTTCAACAGAGTATATGTGGTTTAAGATATTACAG
Source organism: uncultured Burkholderiales Genera incertae sedis bacterium (assembly GCA_905479505.1). Taxonomy (GTDB): domain Bacteria; phylum Pseudomonadota; class Gammaproteobacteria; order Burkholderiales; family Eutrophovitaceae; genus Eutrophovita. Next base: position 244 of record CAJQMS010000126.1, read on the forward strand.
TGCAGATGTTAGGTGTAAATTAGATAGAATGTTTCAGTCAACGTTAAGAGGGTGAATTGTGAATATCAGTTGGTTTTCTAGGTGTCTATTGGCAGTTTGTATCTTTGTTATCCCGGCGCAATCAGTTGTCGCAAAGGATTGGGGCTCGAGTTCGGATTGGGGTTCGAGTTCTGGGCGAGAGCAGGCTCTAGAGGAACTCAAAGATTATGACTCTGCTGTTAGGCGCAGTGCTTTGGCGCGATTAGCTGAGACTGGTCTTAACGAAGACGTACCTCATATGCTCCGACTTCTGCGGGATGATGATTTCGCGGTACGTAGCATGGCTCATCAGGCAATCACAGGTTTATGGCTTCGTTTAGATAATTTATCTGCGAAACGTTTGTTTGTGAAGTCTGCCCTCGCAATGCAAAACGAAAACCCCCAAAAAGCTATTGAACTGTTGGACGGAGTTATAGAGGCTGAACCATTGTTTTCAGAAGCGTGGAATAAGCGCGGCGACGCCTGGCTCTACGTTGGTGATCTAGATAGAGCACTTGCTGATTACGAGGTCGCGCTCGAATTGAATCCCTACCATTACGAGGTCATGCAAAGTTGTGCGAGTATTTGGATGGAGCGATCGGAGGCTAGAAAAGCTCTTAATTATCTCTCTGGGGCGATGGCTATCAACCCTAACCTAGAACACCTCATTCCAGTTATCGTTGATCTTGAACAGCGCCTTGAAAACGATAGGATTTAATACCGGTGTAGATATTGTGATGTATGGTTTCTAAGATCAAACCGGACACAGTAATACCTCAGATTAAATCGATCGCTCATGAGTTTGGGTTCGATGACCTGAGGGTCGCGGATTGCGACCTGTCTGAAGCTAAGCCGCGATTGAAACAATGGATTGACAATGGTTATGCTGGCGATATGAGCTTCATAGCGAACCGATTCGGGATGAAGACAGACCCCGATGAGCTTGTGAAGGGCGTCAAACGAATCCTCACCTTGAGAATGAATTACTTTCAACTGCGAGATGCAAGCATGAAAGGGATGGAGTTTTTAAAGGCGCCTGAAAAAGGATTTGTCTCAAGCTACGCTCTAGGTCGTGATTACCACAAGGTGATAAGAGGCCGGTTGGAGAAAGTGGCACGTAAAATGCAATCGGTTATCGGACCGTTTGGATATCGGGTTTTCACTGATAGTGCGCCTGTGATGGAGGTCGAGCTGGCAGTAAAATCAGGTTTAGGGTGGCGTGGGAAACACACACTTCTTATTAACAAATCTGTGGGTTCATGGTTTTTCTTGGGAGAGATTTATACCGATTTGGAGTTGCCAATCGACGGTGTTGCTAAGGAGCATTGTGGCACATGCCGTCGCTGCATCGACGTTTGTCCAACTAAAGCTATTATCGCGCCATACCAACTCGACGCACGAAAGTGCATCTCATACCTTACGATAGAGCACAAAGGAAGTATTCCACAAGAATTCAGAAAGTCGATAGGTAATCGTATCTATGGTTGTGACGATTGCCAGATTGTGTGTCCTTGGAACAAATATGCCTCGATCACTGCAGTTCCTGATTTTGAGACTCGAGATCCTCTCGATGGTGAAAGCTTAGTGAGATTATTTCTTTGGAGTGAGTCGGAGTTTAAAAAAAATACAGAAGGTAGTGCTATTCGTCGCATTGGTTACGAGCGTTGGCTGCGTAATTTGGCTTGTAGTTTGGGAAATGCCCCGACGTCTCCTGAGGTAATTCAAGCGCTCGAGTCCAGAAGGTCGTTCAAATCTGAGCTAGTTAGGGAACATGTTCTGTGGGCGTTAGAGGAACACCGTTAATCAATAATTGAAGACCTAGATTATTGGGTTCAAATTTGTCACGCTATTGACTTGCTATATCTAAGAAATGTGCCAGATTGAATGAGTACCAATACTAATACCAGTATCAGCTCAACTGGGACGCTAGATCAGTGATGTTGTCGGCATTGTAGTTAAATCTTGCATCTGTAGACAGATCGCGTCTTACTGAGGGGGAATGCTCACGGGGCCTTTTAATGAATGCCGTTTTTAAACCGCAACCTCTCGCGGCTAGCAAATCATCCTTATGCGCCGCACACAACATGACTTGAGCGGGGTCCAGGTCTAAGAGTTTGCAAGCTCCGAGGTATGTTTCCGGGTCTGGTTTATAGTGCCCGAATAATTCGGCGCTAATGATACAGTCCCAAGGCAAACCAGAGTGTTTAGCCATGTTATTTAGTAACGAAAAGTTACCGTTCGA
>CAJQMS010000127.1 GCA_905479505.1 uncultured Burkholderiales Genera incertae sedis bacterium
TTCAATGAGTCCCAAGACAATGTTCATCGGGCCCTATCTTTGGGCTATGAAGATAAGGCATCTGCCTATTTTCAATTGGGACTTATCGATGAGCAATTGAATATGATGGGATCAGCGGCTAACTGGTTCGCTAGCGTTCCAAGAGGAACGAGATTCGTTGAGGCGCAGAAAAGGTTAGCAAAAATAAAATTTACGTTGGACGGGCTGAAGCCCACAATTGATTATTTGACCAAACGGTCACTGGATAACCCCGAATATTTTGTTGTTTTCGTTGAACTGCAAGGGATGATCTACCGTGAAGCCGGTGCTATGGACGATTATTTTCGCGTGCTTGACGAAGGTTTGGCTAAAAGACCGAAAGAGCCCAGCCTCCTCTACAGTTCCGCGATGGCAGCGGAGCAATTGGGTCTCATTGATGTTTTGGAGTTAAGGTTAAGACGGCTCATAGAACTTGAGCCTGATAATGCCCAAGCCTTTAACGCATTGGGATATACGCTTGCCGATAAGACTGATCGATTTGGTGAGGCAAAAGCCCTATTGGTGCGTGCGCTTGAATTGTCGCCGGATGACCCAGTATTTATAGACAGCATGGGGTGGATTGAATTTAAGCTAAAAGAGTACGAGAGAAGTATAACTTTACTGAGGCGGGCTTATAGTCTCGAGCGTCACCCTGAGATAGCGGCGCACCTCGGAGAGGCTTTGTGGGCGTTAGGTAAAGAGGGCGAGGCTAAATCAGTCTGGACTCTGGCCCGAGACGAATTTCCTGATAATGATGTTTTGATTGATACTTTATATCGGTATGGGGTCGATTAGGATAAGCATCTTGTGCTTTTTATTGCCTGCGTTTTTGACCGGCTGCTCATTATTTCAAGCCGCTAATTCACCGGTAATAGCTGAATTTACTGAAGATTTTGAGGTTTCTGGTCGAATAGCGGTCAAGATAAATGGAGAGGGCTCTTCAGCTCGAATTAAGTGGAGCCATAGAGGGGACGTGGACGCGGTTGACGTTTACACTCCGGTCGGCAGTATCATTGCGGTTATTCTAGTCTCCCCAAGAACGGGCGCTATGTTGGAAACAAAAGACGAGACGCATACCGCAACCTCGGTGGAAGAGTTAACGCACCGTGTTTTGGGTTGGAGCTTACCGTTGTCCGGTTTGAAGTTTTGGGCTCGTGGTCGCGTCGACCCGTCGGTGTTCGTGGGTCGAGTGGCTCCGTTAGACGACCAGAACCGTATGACCTATTTTGAACAAGACGGTTGGAAAATTACTTTTTTGCGCTACTCTGGGGAGTCTGACGTCCCGCGAGTTATTAAGCTTGAACACGGAGATTTAAAAATAAGGTTCATCGTGGATGAGTGGAAGGTCCTAGAACTGTGAAAAAAAGGCGGGACTTCGAGTACTTTAATGCGCCGGCTAAACTTAACTTAATGTTACGAGTCAACGGCGTCAGGAATGACCGTTATCATATGTTGCAAACGGTATTTCATCTCATAAACTATTCCGATTCCATTGGAATTCGTTTGATTGAGCAATGTAAAGTGCGGCGAGTGTCTCGGCATGCCTGGCCCGAGGAAGATGATTTGGTAGTGCGGGCGGCTCGCCTACTTGCAAAAGAGTGTTCCGTCAAAAAAGGTGTTGAGCTGGATGTTTTGAAGCAGATCCCTGATGGGGCGGGATTGGGCGGTGGGAGCTCAAACGCCGCGACAGTACTGATAGTATTGAATAAACTTTGGGGCTTAAATTTGAGAAGGCAGGAGTTACAAAATCTATCGATCGCCCTTGGTGCCGATGTGCCGTTTTTTGTTTTTGGGCAGAATGCTTTTGCTGAAGGGATTGGGGATGAGTTGACTCCGCTTGTTCTTCCAGAGGTGTGGTACTTGGTAATTTATCCTAACATTGCTGTGTCTACATCATCAGTGTTTAGCAATCCACAATTGACACGAAATTCCAAACCTATCAAAATAGCGGACTTTTCCTCATATGAGGGACAAAATGACCTGCAAGAAACGGTATGTCGTTCGTATCCGCAGGTGCGGTTAGCATTGGGATGGTTGGGCCAATTTGGTTCTGCCGCTATGAGTGGCTCTGGTTCGAGCGTGTATAGCACTTTTGCTGACCAGACACTTGCAGATTCTGTACTTGCAAAAATGCCAGACTGTTGGACGGGGTTTGTGGCTCGAGGCTTAGGTAAGCATCCCCTTTATGATTGGGTTGAGAATTAGGTAGAAAAGTTTTTGGGGAGTAGCCAAGTTGGTTAAGGCACCGGATTTTGATTCCGGCATGCGAAGGTTCGAATCCTTCCTCCCCAGCCAAACTTTGTTCTGAAGGTATGGAGCCGGCACTAAAATTCCATATGACATAACAGTATATTCGTTTCGTTCTGTATTGCGGTTCATTGTAAAACGTAACGTTAACATCAGCGTTTGGAGATTGACGAGAGTATGGCTTACGAGAGTTTGATGGTATTCACCGGGAATGCGAATCCGGTTTTAGCTGAGCGGGTAGCGAAGCACCTGAACATTGGTTTAGGCCGCGCCACCGTTGATCGTTTTAGTGACGGTGAGGTAATGGTTGAGTTGCTTGAGAACGTTAGAGGTAGAGATGTGTTCGTTCTTCAATCAGCATGCACCCCTACAAACGAAAGTTTGATGGAGATTTTGCTTATGGTTGACGCTCTTAAGCGATCCTCTGCTGGCCGCATCACAGCGGCGATTCCATATTTAGGTTACGCGCGGCAAGATCGAAGGCCGCGCTCTGCTCGAGTGGCGATTAGTGCAAAAGTTGTCGCCAACTGTCTTCAAGCGACTGGGGTTGATCGGTTGCTAACGATGGATCTGCATGCTGACCAAATTCAAGGTTTTTTTGATATACCGGTTGATAATGTTTACGCAGCGCCAGTACTCTTAGGGGATATTTGGAAATGTGGCTATGACGATCTCATTGTTGTGTCACCAGACGTCGGTGGAGTTGTTCGTGCGCGAGCGCTAGCTAAAAGACTCGAATCAGACCTGGCGATAATCGATAAGCGCCGACCGAAAGCAAATGAAGCTACCGTAATGAACATTATCGGTGAGGTGCAAGGTAGGACTTGTGTATTGATGGACGACATGGTTGATACGGCTAATACCTTGTGTGCGGCAGCGGCTGCTTTAAAGCAAAACGGAGCAAAGAAAGTTTTAGCTTACTGCACGCACCCGGTGTTATCGGGGAAGGCCATTGAGAAAATTAGTGCGTCGGAAATAGATGAGCTAGTTGTTACTGACACAATACCCTTGTCTCCCGAAGCGGAAGGCTGTGAGAAAATAAGGCAACTGTCGATCGCTAATCTTTTTGCCGAAACGATACGGCGGATTAGTGATGAGGATTCTGTTTCATCGTTATTTATAGATTGAAGCTTAATATCACTTGCTAGGTTAAACTAGCGTTTTTTACGGGAATCAAATTGGTCGCGAGGCGATTCTTTTTATAAATTGGAGAAGTAAAATGTCAGATATGAAGATTAATGCTGAAGTTCGGTCTACGCAGGGAACGGGTGCGAGCCGCCGTCTCCGCAGAGCGGGCAAGGTACCTGGAGTCCTTTATGGTGGTCAATCCGAGGCTGAGATGATCGAACTTGATCACAAAGAAACTTTAATGCAACTAAAAAAAGAAGTTTTTCGTGCGTCTATTGTGGATATGTCGTTAGCGGGTAAGGTGGAAAAGGTATTGCTTCGTGATTACCAAATGCATCCTTTTAAGATAGAAGTCCTTCACGTTGACTTCCAGCGAGTATCGGCTAAAGAAAAAATTACCATGCGCGTACCACTCCATTTTGTGAATGAGGAGGAAGCGCCGAGTGTTAAGTTAGGCGGTGGTGTTGTTAACCGGATTGAGTCTGAAGTGGAAGTTTCATGTTTGCCAGGAGATTTACCAGAGTACATTGAGGTCGATTGCGTGGCTTTGGAAATTGGTGATGCCATCCACTTGACGCAACTGAATTTGCCAAACGGTGTTGAATTAGCGCACCTAGTGAGGGGTGGTGAGGATCTTAGTGTGGTAGCAATACAAAAAGCTCGAGGGTCAGTTGATGAAGACGATGGTGCGGGATCCGATGGTGGTGATGAGGAATCTGCTACCGGTGATGCTTCAGAAGCAGACAAGGGTGATGCGAGCGAGTCTTAAATTAGTTTAATGTATGTCAATAGCCGAGCAGCGATTGGTGCTCGGCTTTTTTTATAATTAGGGTTGCGGATGATTGGCACATGAAACTGCTTGTAGGGTTAGGGAATCCAGGTGGTAAGTATGAGTCGACCCGACATAATGTTGGGTTTTGGTGGTGCGATCAATTAGCGACAAAATTGGGCGTCACCTTTGAGCATCAGTCAAAATTTTTTGGAGATGTAGCCCGTGCTAAAGTTAACGGTGCTGATCTTAGGTTGCTAAAGCCCCAAACGTTCATGAACGAAAGTGGTCGTGCAGTAAAAGCTATAAGCAGTTTTTATGATATTGACGTGAGCGAGATTCTAGTAGTGCATGACGAGCTTGATTTGGAGCCGGGAATTGTGAGGCTAAAACAGGGGGGTGGCCATGGTGGCCATAACGGGATTAGAGACGTTGGACGACATTTGAGCTTGAGTTGTTGGAGATTAAGAATTGGTATTGGTCACCCAGGAGATAGGCATAAAGTATCTGATTATGTACTTCGTAGACCTGAGTATACCGATGAATCGCTTATTCAAGAGGGAATTCAACGTTCTTTAGATGTGAGTCCGAATATCATGGCCGATAGTATGAGTGAAGCCATGTTAGTTTTACATACTTCTAATCCCAAGCTCTGATTTCAACTAATACGTATTAAGGAAAAATCAACATGAAGTGTGGAATTGTAGGGCTTCCAAATGTGGGAAAATCAACACTGTTTAACGCGCTGACTAAAGCGACAATTTCTGCTGAAAATTATCCATTTTGTACGATCGAGCCAAACGTTGGTGTGGTTGAGGTGCCAGATGCTAGGTTGGATAAGTTATCAACAATGGTGGTGCCTGAAAAAACAGTACCAGCGCTCGTGGAGTTTGTAGATATCGCTGGCTTGGTTAAAGGAGCCTCTCAAGGCGAGGGGTTAGGTAATCAGTTTCTTGCAAATATTCGTGAAACAGATGCTATTGCGCACGTGGTCAGATGTTTTACGGATGATAATGTCGTTCATGTAGGGGGTAAGGTCGATCCCATTTCAGACATTGAGGTTATAAATACCGAGCTCGCATTAGCTGACCTTGCTTCAATTGAGAAGCAGGTCATTCGTTATAGTAAGCAAGCTCGGGCTGGTAATGACAAGGATGCTAAACGAACTCTAGATGTCCTCGAAAAGGTTGAAACGGCGCTGAATCAGGGGAATGCGGCGCGTACGGTGGATTTATCTAAGGAAGAACGTTTAGCGCTTCACCCTTTCTTTCTTTTAACCATGAAGCCGGTGATGTATGTGGCGAACGTTAGTGAGAAGGGTTTTGATGGGAATCCTATGTTAGAGAAGGTTAAATCCATGGCTTTAGAAGAGGGGGCTAACGTAGTCGCCATCTCAGCTGCACTTGAGGCTCAGTTAATTGATCTAGATGACGACGAGAAAAAAATGTTCCTGGCGGATATAGGCATGGACGAGCCTGGTTTGAATCGGGCTATTAGAGCGGCTTTTGAGCTGCTGGGATTGCAAACCTATTTTACGGCTGGCAAAAAAGAAGTGAGGGCTTGGACCGTGAAACGAGGCAGTTCTGCTCCCCAGGCGGCCGGTGTGATACACACTGATTTCGAAAAAGGATTTATTCGAGCAGAGGTAGTAAGTTACAGTGATTTTGTTAAATATGGTGGTGAGGCTGCTGCTAAGGATGCGGGTAAAGTGAGGTTAGAGGGAAAGGACTATGTTGTGCTCGACGGCGATATCATGCATTTTAGGTTTAATGTTTAAATTTAATAGTCGGGATTAAATTGTTTGTTGAGCGATTAAACATTATTTTTTATGTAAGTTGCTGAGAGGTGGTAGGAAGCTATGGCTGGACACAGTAAATGGGCGAACATTAAGCATCGTAAGGCTGCCGCTGATGCTAAAAGAGGAAAAATATTCACTCGATTGATAAAGGAAATCACTGTTGCTGCTCGACTTGCGGGGGCTGACCCTGCCTCAAACCCCAGGCTGCGTTTGGCTATTGATAAGGCGCTTGACGCTAACATGACTAAAGAGACTATTGATCGGGCAGCAAAAAAAGGTGCTGGTGAGTTAGATGGGGTGAATTATGAAGAAGCTCGCTACGAGGGTTATGGTATTGGTGGCGCTGCAGTCATGGTCGATTGTTTAACTGATAATACGAAAAGAACGGTTGCGGATGTTCGGCACGCCTTTTCTAAGCATGGAGGAAACTTGGGCACGGATGGTTCGGTTGCGTTTCTTTTTAAGCATTGTGCTTTTTTTGTTTTTGCACCAGGGTTGGATGAGGAGCTTATCATGGACGTTGGTTTGTCTGAGGGTGCAGAGGACGTGCTTTCTAATGAGGATGGCAGCATAGAAGTTGTTGCTAACCCGAGCGAATTCAGTGCTCTAAAACTTGCCTTTGAAAAGGCCGAGCTCATACCAGAGATGGCAGAAGTGACTCACAGACCGAGCACTTTAAACGAATTAGAAGGCGATGAAGCGGAGAAAATGCAGAAGCTTTTAGACGCGTTAGAGTCTCTTGACGATGTACAGGATGTATACACAACGGCATCATGTGATGTTTGAGGCTCTGGATGATCAATTCTGGCGAAAGTTTTGAGGCTCCTAGGGATTGATCCCGGACTTAGAGTCACCGGATTCGGCGTCATTGATTCGGATCAGCAGGGATTAACTTACGTAACCAGTGGCTGCATAAAAACGTTGGGAAATGGCCTCCCAGAGCGGCTGAAAGAAATCCTGACTGGTATTCTCGAAATTATTGACGGTTATGCGCCATCAGTTGCTGTTGTGGAACAGGTTTTTGTCAATGTGAACCCAAAATCGACACTGTTACTGGGCCAAGCCCGTGGAGCAGCGATATCCGCTGCTGTTCTTAAAAATTTATCCGTATCAGAGTTTACGGCGTTGCAAGTCAAGCAATCTGTCGTAGGAAATGGTCATGCTGATAAGACGCAAGTTCAGGAAATGGTAAAGCGGTTGCTTAAATTACCAAGTGCGCCATCCACTGATGCGTCAGATGCATTGGCGTGTGCAATTTGTCACGCCCACTCCGAAAGGGTGTTGAGCAAAATTAAACGTATTGACGTGACTTAGAGTCGAAAGAAACTATTATGATTAGTCAAATTTCTGGGGTTTTAATTGGGAAAGCGCCGCCGATGTTGGTTCTAGAGGTCAATGGGATCGCTTATGAAATTGAAGCACCGATGAGCACTATTTACGATCTGCCTGAAGTGGGCCAGAAGGTGACGCTTCATACGCACTTACTCGTTAGAGAAGACGCACACCTGCTTTACGGGTTCAATAAATCCGGAGAAAAAACTGTGTTTCGGCAGCTTCTCAAAGTTAACGGTATTGGTGCGAAAATCGCATTGGCTATACTTTCAGCGCTGAGTATGGATGAACTCAAAAGTTTAGTCGATGCTGAGGATATTGCTCGTCTTACTAAGGTCCCTGGTATCGGCAGGAAGACTGCCGAGAGGTTAATTTTAGAGTTAAGAGATAAATTGACTGGGCCAGATAACTTACCTAATGGTACATCTTCGCCGAGCATAGTGGACGATGCCATAAGTGCTCTTGTATCTCTAGGTTATAGTGAGCGAGAAGCGCGGGCTTGTGTTTTGAGAGTGGATGAAGGCTTAACTCTCTCGGAGACGATTCGTCAAACACTGCAGTTGATCTCATCAAGTTGAAATCTCGATCGGTAAAGAGATTGCCATAGTTTGTGTGAGTAGTTGTGGGTGGCATCAGATATAATCAGGTGATGATAGTTCTAGAGATATTAAGGCGCCAGGAATGTCGATCACCGCGTGCGGGTTTAAAAAATCAGATAGCGTCTGGTATTGATCGGGTTTTATTTTCTTTTTGGGACATGTTGAGATGATTGAAACTGACCGGTTGGTATCTCCTGTAACGACATCTCCCCTATCCGAGGAAAAGGTTGAGAGGGCTTTGCGGCCTAGTCGATTAGATGAATATGTCGGCCAAGAAAAGATACGTAGTCAGTTAAGCGTGTTTATCCAAGCAGCGATTGGCCGAAAAGAACCTTTGGATCATGTCTTGCTGTTTGGCCCTCCAGGTTTAGGAAAAACGACGTTAGCGCATATTATCGGTCGAGAAATGGGTGTCAACGTCAGACAAACTTCCGGTCCTGTCATTGAGAAGGCAGGTGATCTTGCTGCATTACTGACCAATCTCGAGGCTAATGATGTTTTATTCATTGATGAGATCCACAGATTATCTGCCGCCGTCGAGGAGATTCTCTATCCTGCTTTGGAAGATTTTCAGCTCGACATTATGATTGGTGAGGGACCAGCGGCGCGATCAGTGAAGCTTGACCTACCGCCGTTTACCTTAGTTGGCGCGACAACCAGGGCGGGCATGTTGACCAATCCACTGCGAGACCGATTTGGCATCGTTTCCAGGTTAGAGTTTTATACGCCAAACGAATTGACAAAGATTGTCAAAAGGTCCGCCGAATTACTCGATACCGCGACTGATGATGGCGGTGCGGTAGAAATAGCCTCTAGATCGCGGGGAACTCCGCGTATAGCTAACCGCCTTTTGCGTCGTGTTAGGGATTTCGCTGACGTCCAATTTGATGGAAAAATCGATGAAAAAGTCGCCAGTGTCGCGTTAATGAACTTAGACGTCGACGGGAGAGGTCTAGATATTATGGATCGTAAGCTACTTGAAGCGATTATTCATCGCTTTGCGGGAGGCCCCGTGGGCGTTGATAATTTAGCTGCGGCGATCGGCGAATCTCGGGATACTATTGAGGACGTGATTGAGCCATTTCTAATACAAGAGGGCTATCTCCAAAGGACTCCACGCGGGAGGTTGGCAACCCCAAGAGCTTTTAGTCATCTTGGGGTTGAGAATACAGTTAACGATAAGCCAGATTTATTCAAAGGGGCTTAAAGATTATTTTTGCATTGAAGACGCGAATTTATTATCAGGATACCGATGCGGGTGGTGTGATTTACCATTCTCGATACTTGGATTTTTTGGAACGTGCTCGAGCTGATTGGTTTCGTTACCTTGGGTTCGAGTCTGGAAAGTTAGCAAAGGAGTTTAATGTTCTTTTGGTTGTTCGCAAGTTGTCAATTGATTTCCATCAACCCGGTCGACTCGATGACGAGCTTGATATTTCTGTGGATACCGTCAAGGTCGGTCGCGCTCAGTTGACATTGACTCAATCTGTGTGTCGAAGTGGATTGATCCTAGCTAGCGCTAATGTTAATTTGGCATGTATCCACTCGCTCAAGTTCGCGCCCATTAGATTTCCATATTCGCTAAAGGATAGACTAGAGCCGTATGTTTGATTCTCTTCACAAAAAGAAAGGGTATTTATGCCAGTGAGCATGTCGGAGAACATGTCTTTTTTCTCGTTGATTGTTAACGCCAGCATTTTGGTCCAATTGGTAATGGTTGCGTTACTTGTGATGTCTCTGGTTTCGTGGTGGTATATTTTTTTAAAAAGGGAGATATTTAAGGATGCATTTAGGAGCGTTAGAGCTTTTGAGGGGCATTTTGCTTCTGTTAATGATCCGGGCAGTTTATATCAGCATGTTCGAGCGAGTAAATCGCGCGGCGCCCTCGATCGAATTTTTGAGTCAGCGCTGAGAGAGTTCACAAAGCTTCAGCAGCAGACTGGCATGTCTTTACCAACCCTAATGGATGGAACTCGAAGAGCGATGAATGCCCAGTACCAGAGAGAACTAGACCGATTAGAAATGAACTTGTCGTTCTTAGCAACAGTAGGATCGGTGAGTCCTTACGTCGGTCTTTTTGGAACGGTTTGGGGGATCATGAACGCATTTCGAGGACTAGCTAATGTAGGGCAGGCAACTTTAGCGCAGGTCGCACCAGGCATTGCAGAAGCATTAATTGCTACCGCAATGGGACTATTCGCTGCAATACCAGCCGTGTTGGCTTATAACCGGTATGTCCGTGATGTGGAGCGATTAACTGCCAGATACGAAAGTGGAATGGAGGAAATATCAAATTTGTTGCAGCGTTCAGTGACGGTTAGTTAACCCAAATTTGCTCCTTATGATTTACAGGTGACGTAATGGCAAAAAGACAGCGTAAGCTAATGAATCAAATGAATGTTGTTCCATACATTGATGTGATGTTGGTGTTACTGGTGATCTTTATGGTGACCGCCCCAATGCTCAATCCTGGAGTTGTAGAATTGCCTAGCGTTGGTAAATCTTCTCAAATACCTATAAGACCACTAGAGCTCATCATAAAGGCTGGGGGAGATTTTGCTTATATCGATAGGGAAAAATCTAAAGCGACTAGGGTTATTGGATGGAGTGAGTTGTTATCTGTTGTGACGCAAAAACAAGACGCTAATCCAAATCAACCAATTCTTATTTCTGCTGATAAAAGTGTTCGATATGAGCGAGTGATGGATATGATGGACGTGTTACAAAAAATGAATGTTGAGCGTGTTGGCTTGATGGTAACACCGAAGGAATAAATGTCTCGAGGAGTAAAACAGTCTCGAATAAAGTCGGGTTTTTTATCTATCCTGATTCACGTTGTTTTATTTCTGTTTCTGGTTGTGAGCTTAGATTGGAACCATCGAGATCCAGAGCCTGTAATGGTGGAACTGTGGTCGCCGGAAACGAAACCACAAAATGTGCAACCTGCAGTTGAGCCCAAGCCCAAACCAGAGCCCAAACCCAAACCAGAGCCCAAACCCAAACCCAAACCCAAACCAGAGCCTAAGCCTAAGCCTAAGCCTAAGCCTAAGCCTAAGCCTAAGCCAGAGCCCAAGCCTAAGCCAGAGCCCAAGCCTAAGCCAGAGCCCA
>CAJQMS010000128.1 GCA_905479505.1 uncultured Burkholderiales Genera incertae sedis bacterium
CATGGATACAACTCTTGAGCAGATGCTTGAGCAGGCTGTCGCGTCTCACCGAGGAGGTGATCTAACAGAAGCGGAGAGAGTATATCGTCGAATTCTAGATTTCCATCCGTTTCATCCCGATGCGAATCATAATTTAGGTGTTCTGGCCGTCTCTGTTAACAGAATTGCCGAAGGTTTACTGTTTCTGAATTTGGCGTTAGAGGCTAAACCGTCGGTCGAGCAGTTCTGGATAAGTTATATTTCCGCGCTCCTGCGAGTCGAGCAAGTTGAAAAAGCACATCTGATGATAGCGTCGGCAGAGAATCGAGGTTTTGCTTCATCTCAACTTTCAGAATTAGCAATAAAAAGTCAGTTTGGAGGACGAAGTGGAGACTCGGTTACGCCACATCGACCTAAACCAATTGCAGTAGGGAGCCGCGATTTAACCAGAAAGAAGAATCGGAAGTTAAGTAAGACGGGTGTCGATGGTTTAAATTCAGTTAACGAACGAACAAAGTTGTTAATGAAACATTTCAATGGTGGGCGATTGGACGATGCTGTCCACCTTGCCGAATCAATTATTTTAGAATTCTCGCAGAATAGAATTGTTTGGAAGATATTAGGGGAGTCCCTTGGACGAATTGGGAGACTTGAAGAGTTTGAGTCTGTAGCGCAAACAGCAACTAGACTGTTCCCAGATGATGCGGAGTTACATTTTAATCATGCTATGGCGCTCCAAGCATTGGAAAGGATTATTGAAGCGGAGATCAGTTTTACACGTGCTATTGAATTACGCGCTGATTATGCTGAAGCATATCTTCGACTGGGAAATCTATTTCAGTTACGTGGCAGGTTTGTAGAAGCGGTGGATGTTTACTCCACTGCAATTACTCTTACACTTTCGACTGATGATTTATATTATCAATTAGGTTATGTTCAGAGGAAGCTAGAGAGACTCGATGATGCAGAGGCAACTCTTTTGCATGCTATTGATTTTGAGAATTATTCCGGCGCAGCAGTGCATATCGAATTGGGTAATGTCTTCTTAGAGCAGGGGCGATACCAAGAGTCAATCTCAGAGTTTAAACAGGGACTAGCTTTCGAAAATCAAGATCTCGATATATCTAATGAACTTCATTTCTTTGAAGCATACCACCAAATGGGTTTTGCTTTTTACAAGCTAGGGCAGTTCGCGTCAACGATCTGCTCGTGTAAACAGGCGCTCGTCTACCGTCCTAATTCTGCCGCTACGCACGACCTTATGGGTGAGGCTCTGAATCGCCAAGGAATGATCGGTGAGGCTATAGAAAGTTATGAAACTGGATTATTGTTTGAACCAAATAACGCGGAGATTCATTTTAATTTGTCATCGGCTTGTATGGCGGACGGGCAGCTAAGTAAAGGGTTAGCGCACTACGAATGGCGCTTTTGGAGGAGAAATCCTGTCGCCAGAGAGCCAAGAAAAAACTTGGCCTGGGATGGGACAGCGTCCCTGGTAGGAAAAAAATTTCTGGTTTATGAAGAGCAAGGACTCGGCGATACCCTCCAATATTGTAGATATCTAATCTTGCTCGAAGAGAAAGGTGCCGATGTAGCGTTCAAAGTTACTCCAAGATTACACTGGCTTTTAAGAAAGTTGAGCAGCGAGATTAGCTTGATAGATTCTTTACCTGACGACATAGAAATTGATTTTGAAGCCCCTTTGATGAGTCTGCCGTATCTTTTTCATACCTCCTTAGAGACTGTCCCTTCTTTTAGCTCTTATCTTCATGTCGATCGGGATCGCGTTGCGCTTTGGAGAGACCGAGTGAGTACTAGCAAGTTTAAAATTGGAATCTGTTGGCAGGGAGGCAAGTCCCTTATTGACGAGGGACGATCGATGCACCTCTCTTTTTTTAAGGACATAGCTAATGTTCCGAATGTGGAGTTAATAAGTCTCCATAAGGGAGAGGGTGAGGATCAAATTTCGGATATAAATTTTTCGTTAACGACTTTCGGTGATGATTTCGACAACGGAGCTGATGCTTTTATTGATACAGCTGCTGTAATGATAAGTTGTGATCTAATAATTACCTCTGATACGGCAATAGCGCACTTAGGTGGAGCTTTAGGTTGCCGTACCTGGGTTGCGCTCCAACACATTCCCTGTTGGAGGTGGATGCACCAGCGATTTGATAGCCCTTGGTATCCTGCGATTAGTCTTTACCGACAAAATCAAGCAGGAAATTGGGATAACGTTTTTGATAGGTTGCTACAGGATTTAAGAAAACTTCTGGCTAAGCAAGGAATTAATACATGAAAAGCCCAAAAATCGCGGTGTCTTGGGGTGAGTTAATCGATCGGATAACTATTCTAGAAATCAAATTAGTGCAACTGTCTCGTCAGGATGCTCTAGCGAATGTGGAAAAAGAACATAAACACCTAGAAGATGTGTTTTCTCGGCATATTCTGGACAAAGATAAAGTCAATGAGCTTTTTGAAGAGTTAAGAGAGATTAATAAGCGGCTTTGGGGCATCGAAGATAGCCTCCGCGAGAAAGAGCGGGACAAGTGTTTTGATCAAGAATTTATTGAACTTGCGCGAAGTGTTTATTTGACTAACGATCAGCGTTCACGTACCAAGCGACGCATAAATGAAATGCTGCAGTCTGAGTTGATTGAAGAAAAATCATACTCGACCTACCATTGAGGCTATCGTTAGATGTTTGCAAAAGAGTTTCATAAGGTCAGTGACTTAAAGCTTGTAAGTCCCAATAGGGTTCCAATACTGGTCACTTCGCAATTCGGATATCTTCCGGTTTTTCCCCGTTTACGTACCTTTGATAAGCACGCAGGTATCCGCTCTCTAAGTGTTGGGTAAAGAGTTGAGAATTAAAAAGAGGTTTAGAGACTCGATTATTGGCTAGCTTTGTACGAACTGCTTCAAGCTTTTCGGGGTGAGTAGCGAGTTCAAAAATGAGTGTTTCGTAGTCGTTCTCCGTTTCTGTGATCAATTCTGTCAGCTCCAATGCTGCGAGCAAGCTACTTGCGACTCGGGCGGGAAATCCAGCGCCTAACTTTGTGACTACTGGAAGGCCAGCCCAGAGCGCGTCGCTGGCAGTGGTGTGAGCATTGTAATTGAAGGTGTCAATAAATAGATCGG
>CAJQMS010000129.1 GCA_905479505.1 uncultured Burkholderiales Genera incertae sedis bacterium
GATTAAAAATTAATGGTGTTAAAAGTTATGAATGAAGATAAGAATATGGAACGGGCGAATGAGGTTATTCTCGCGCCTGGAGGACTAACGATAGATAAATTACCTGGTCTTTTTTCGCGTCTCGGATCTAAAAAAGTTGATTATGCGGACTTGTATTTTCAGTATAGCCGATCGGAGTCTTGGTCTATTGAAGATGGGATTGTGAAGCTCGGTAGTTTTAATATTGATCAAGGAGTCGGCGCAAGAACTGTCGTAGATGAAAAAACAGCATTTGCTTACTCTGATGAGATTTCGCGTGCAGCGATACATTCCGCGCTCGATGCGACCAGTGCAATTGCGGGGCAAGGCTCTACAGGCGTCAGACCGGCTAATTTTCAAAAAGTATCAGCACTCTATTCGATCGATGATCCATTACTTGGCCATTCCAATTCGGAAAAAATTCTCATTCTTGAGCGCATCGAGACTTATGCACGCAAGTTCGACTCGAGGGTGACTCAAGTAGTAGCGAATTTAGCAGCGGTACATGACACTATCCTCATAACCCGATTAGATGGCTGTGTTGTCAGTGATGTGAGGCCGTTGATTCGTCTGTCTATACAGGTCATCGTTGAAAGTAACGGACGAAAAGAGCAGGGTTCCGCAGGCGGTGGAGGAAGATTTTCATATGGCTACTTTACAGATGATGTCTTGAAAGATTACGCTCAAAAAGCGGTTGATCAAGCTGTAGTGAATATTGACGCAGGCGCTGCTCCAGCGGGTGAGATGACGGTTGTTTTAGGTTCGGGATGGCCCGGGATTTTGTTGCATGAAGCTATCGGTCATGGGTTAGAGGGCGACTTTAATCGCAAAGGTAGCTCAGCTTTTTCGGGACGTATTGGAGAACGAGTGGCTGCGAAAGGAGTAACTGTCGTTGATGACGGAACCATTCCAGATCGCCGTGGCTCATTATCTGTAGATGATGAAGGAACGCCAACAGCCGAGACGGTCTTGATTGATGATGGCGTTTTGTGTGGATATATGCAGGACACATTAAATGCGCGTTTGATGGGTGTGTCCCCGACTGGAAATGGCCGACGCGAGTCGTATGCTCACGTGCCAATGCCTAGAATGACTAATACATATATGCTAAACGGCACTTGCGATCGCGAGGAGATTATTGCTTCTGTTTCAAACGGGATTTACGCAGCGAACTTCGGCGGCGGCCAAGTTGATATTGTCAGCGGCAAATTTGTGTTTTCTGCATCAGAGGCTTATCTCATTGAAAATGGGAAAATTACCAAGCCTGTAAAAGGAGCAACGTTAATTGGTAATGGACCTGATGTTTTGAAGAGGGTGTCGATGATAGGTAATGACATGTCCCTTGATTCAGGGGTAGGAACTTGTGGTAAGGATGGTCAAAGTGTACCTGTGGGCGTTGGTCAACCTACGTTGCGCATCGATGGACTGACTGTTGGGGGAACGGATCTCTCTTGATGTGCAATGGTTTATTTGACCCTTATAAATTAACTGTCTTGTCATAAATGAAAGGTTCATTGTCTAGATTTTGTCCTCTGGTTTTTTGGATCTCATTTTTGTTGTGGAGTAATAACCTCATTGCGCAGGGCCAGGAGTACTCAGATCTACGAATCGTAACTCTAGCTCCACATCTAACAGAGATTGTGTATGCGCTCGGCGGCGACGAGCATGTGGTTGGCGTAATATCAGGATCCGATTATCCGGAAAATATGCCAAAGAAGGCGATTGTTGGTTCGGCTAGTGGAGTAGATTTTGAGAGGCTCATCAATTTGCAGCCTACAATCGTTTTGGCTTGGAAGAACGGTAATAAGCAAGCCGACCTTCTGAAACTTAAAAGACTTGGCGTGAAGGTCCTCACTCTACCCTCCGAAAGTATCGCTGATTTATACCGCCAAATTTATATCATTGGAGATATATTACAAAAGGATATAGCCGCTGATCGTCTTGTCAGGTCCCTCAAGAATCGAGTCGCGAATTTATCCCACTTTTCACGAATAGAAACTAGAAAAAATGTCTTTATTCAAATTTGGAGCAATCCTATATTTACCATTGGTAAAGATCATTTTATCAACGAGGCATTGCATATTTGCGGGGCTGCTAATGTGGCGGAGAGCTATCCATTTATTTCAAGTTCCGTCTCAACGGAGTTCTTAGTCTTTTCGAGGGCCGATGTAATTTTGAATTTAACGGGTACCTCGGCAATGCCTAACGGTTACCATAAGATGATGGGAAGTTTTCAAAGTCAGGTAACACCGCATATTATTGATTTTGATCCCGCGTATTTAATGCGCCTCGGGCCGCGATTTGTAGATGGAGTTGAAGGGTTGTGCTCAGCGATTAATGAGATGTAGTTTGCCACGCTTGTGCAGTTAGCTCCCACTCATTCTTTTACTCGACCAATATACGTCCTCCACGCTTAATGACTTATTGATTGTGCGACACGCAACAAACAAATAGTCAGAGAGCCGGTTAAGGTATTTCTTCGAGAGCTCAGAGATCTTTTCGTTCTGCTCAAGGCGAATGATACATCGCTCTGCTCGGCGGCAAACGGCCCTAGCTTGATGACATAAGGCGGATGAGCGGGAGCCACCTGGGAGGATAAACTCTTTCAAAGGCTCAAGGTTTAGGTTCATGGCATCAAGCTTATTCTCTATATTCTCAATATTTTCATCGGTCATCGCGATGTAGCCTGGCACACTGAGTTCGCTGCCAAGATCGAATAATTGATGTTGGACTTTTGTCAGGAAATCTGAAACTTGATCAGGTAGCGACTCACACAATAGAAGCCCGATCACGCAATTCAGTTCATCTACCGTTCCGATGGCCTCAATACGGTCGCTGCATTTTAGGGTGCGCGTGCCATCTCCAAGTCCCGTTGAGCCCGTATCACCAGTTTTTGTATATATTTTTGTAAGTCGGTTACTCATAATTATTGTTTAACGGTATAAGTATTTGGTTTACTCTAATTTCTAACATTGCATCATAAATGCAATTTTTTTTATAAACTTTTGAGACTTTGAACTCACTTCTCAAGCCCAAGCTCTTTCTCTTCAATTTTAAGATACCGATACATTACATTATTTATGTGATGTTTATTGTATAAAGCCCAATTTGAAAACTCGGTTAATTCACCCTTCTGAGTCGCGCTTAATAAGTCTAAATTTTTATCATAGAGGCTGCCGGTAAGTTTTTCTAAGGCATTAAGATATGCAAGAGAGTCGTCAATGGAGGACTTGGTGAGTAATGGCCCAGTCGCCGGAACGATAACGGAAATAGGCATCTTACGAATTAACTCAAGGGATTTTTTCCATTTTTTGAGATTAGCCTCTTTGACATTCGGAATGACATTACTAAAGACGACATCACCGGAGAAGAGCGTTTCCGTGAGGCTGTGATAAATCATGATCACCCCCTCAGAAATAGTGTCTTCGTGGTATATCACGACGATGTCGCGTAACGGACGGTGGGATAACTCACCCATTTCATAAATATCTTGCGGATTGTCAACTTGGGTGCCTTTCATTTCGTGACGCCCTAAAACCTCTTCTAAATACTCGATACAGTGGATGCACCGGTCTTGCATTTGAGAGGCCGCTCTTGGGTGAGCATAGGTTTGGATTCCCAACTCGGTAAGACTGAAGGCTCCTAATGCAAACTTCTGTGCGCCCTGCGTAACAACCGCATCTATTTTTTCTTTAGATGAAATTTCAACAATTTTTTCTATGATTTGTGATGCGTGATTATGGG
>CAJQMS010000130.1 GCA_905479505.1 uncultured Burkholderiales Genera incertae sedis bacterium
TTTTCAATCAGTTGTTCAAGGATGAAGTGGGCTCGATCAGGGCCTTCGGAGGCTAAAATTCCCTCTAGCGCATCGAGCCATTCCCGAGTTTCTTGTGGATCTTGATCGTATGATGCCATTTGGGTTTTCCTGAGTTGGTTGAACGACGCATTTGTTGCCGACTGTCGAATTTAATATTCCATAATGAGAAAAGTATACAATGGGAAAGGATTCTAGAGGCGAAAAAGAT
This sequence comes from uncultured Burkholderiales Genera incertae sedis bacterium, assembly GCA_905479505.1. Classification (GTDB taxonomy): domain Bacteria; phylum Pseudomonadota; class Gammaproteobacteria; order Burkholderiales; family Eutrophovitaceae; genus Eutrophovita. The sequence continues at coordinate 230 of CAJQMS010000130.1, forward strand.
GTTATTTATTCTATTTTAGAATAAATAAAACTCGCAATCAGGAATGAATAAAGACTTTTTGGTTATTTAGGGATTTTCGGAAGCCTACCCATTTGGTAAAATTCGTCGTTCGCCCGCATTTCTATAAGGTGAGCCATTCTATTGGATAGCGCAAAAAATGATGTGATCGCGCCGATATCCCAAATATCTTCTTTATTGAATCCGTGTCGCTCCAGAGGCTGGTGGTCCTCGGGTGTCACCAATTCTGGCGTTCGCGCGAGTTTTACTGCGAAACGAAGCATTACTTTTTGCTTTTCGGTAATGTCGGCTTTTGTGTAGTCAATTGCGATTTGGTCGGATATAGAAGGACTTTTCTCGTAAATACGTAAAATCGCACCATGAGATATCACACAATAAAGGCATTGATTAGCACTGCTTGTTGCAACGACGATCATCTCGCGCTCCGCCTTACTTAATCCACTATCACGAAGCATTACCGCATCATGATAAGCGAAAAATCCCCTAAATTCGTCAGGACGGTGCGCGAGCGTAATAAACACGTTAGGAATAAACCCAGCCTTCTCTTGAACGGCAAGGATTGCATCATGAATATCTTTGGGTAATGATTCCAATGCGGGAACTGGATATGTACTAATTGGTTTTTGATCCATTGTTACGTCTCCTTATAGAGCAATACGCAGAGAAGGCTAATCATATTTACGCTGGTCATCAATCACTTTTCCATCCCGAGGTAAGGTCTCCCGCTTAACGAGATTTACAGAACCGCGTAATTTAGTTACGTCCCTGATCGACACAACAATCGCGGCCTCTAAGTCTTCGCTCACTGATTGTACTTCGCACTCAAGCGTCATTATGTCGTTTTGTTGGGCGTCATGCCTGACATTAAGCCGCGCATATTTGATTTCAGGATGCTTAGCGATGACTGCATTAATTTGCTCAGGGTGAACGAACATTCCTTTTACTTTTGTGGTCTGGTCAGCTCGCCCCATCCATCCTTTAAGACGCCGGTTCGTTCTACCACACAAGCTACGTCCAGGAATAAAAGTTGATAAATCTCCTGTACCAAAACGAATTAGGGGATAAATGCTGGAGAACATGGAAACTACAACTTCCCCAACCTCTCCATCGGGAACAATATCATTGCTACCTGGCCTTACAATTTCTACAAAAATGTCTTCATCGATAACAAGTCCGTCATCTGGGTTTGTTTCATAAGCGATGAGGCCGACATCAGCTGTCGCATAGGTTTGGCAAACCTTAATGCCATGCTCTTGAAACAACTGCCTCGCAGCAGGTAGGAAAGCCTCACCGCCTACAATGCCTTTTTTTAAACTCGATAAATCGAGACCCAATTCTTTGCCCTTCTCTAACAAAATCTTCAAAAAAGATGGTGTGCCTGTGTAAACGTCTGGACGGATTTCAGATATGGTTCGCGCTTGCAGCTCTGTTTGGCCGATTCCGGCAGGAAATACAGCACAACCTAGAGCGCGCGCACCAAAATCCGCCATAAACCCAGCTGGTGTGAAGTGATATGAAAAAGTGTTGTAAACCAGGCTCCCCGGCCTCACACCAACTGCATACAGCGCTCTTTTAAACCTCCAAAAGTCTTCATCGATGGCTTGTGGCTCGTAAATCGGGCCCGGAGACGAGAACACCCTCGCAAGGCCACTGATTGGAGCTGTTGTGAGGCCGCCAAAAGGAGGAGCTTTGCCTTGTATACTTTTAAGGTCTGACTTGCGGGTGACCGGTATTTGACAAATTGACTGTCGATCGACGATTGACTCAGGGTCAATATGTTCAAGTAAGTCACTGAAGTAGTCAGATTTTGTCTGGGCATGACGAACCTGTTCTTTAAAACGAACGATAGTCTCTTGCTCTCGTTCATCATGCGGCCGAGTTTCAGATGGATCCAGGAACGAATTACTGTCGCTCATGTTTACTCCTATATTGAATTTTTATGTGGCAGAAAGCCAGCTGGGGTCTTTCAAAACAATCAAGACATCACGCAAGCCATCGCTTGCGGCGTCTGTAATGTTTTCCGTCTCTAAAACTTTTTCTACCTGAGCCCGAGATGCCAAGATAAAATTCTTTAACATCCTCATTGCTCGCTAATTCCTTGGCTGGACCATCCATAACGATACGGCCGTTTTCAAGAATGTAACCGTAATCGGCATGCCGGAGAGCAACAGTTGTGTTTTGTTCTGCTAATAAAAAACTGACATTTTCTTTTTTATTGAGATCCTCAACGATTTCAAAAATCTCTGACACAATCTGAGGCGCTAGTCCCATTGACGGCTCATCGAGCAGAATCATTGTGGGTTTAGCCATAAGCGCTCGCCCGACAGCAGTCATTTGTTGTTCGCCCCCAGACGTGAAGCCTGCCAGACTCGATCGACGTTGTTTTAATCTTGGAAAGTAAGCATAAACACGTTCAAGGCTATTGGCGATTTCTTTTCGCGATACAGAGCGAGTAAATGCACCAGTCAGCAGATTCTCTTCCACAGTAAGGTGAGCGAAGCAATGCCGACCTTCCATCACTTGAACAATCCCTTTTTTAACAACTGTAGAAGGGTTCAGTTGATCAATTCTTTCATCTTTGAAGGTAATAGAGCCTTTTGTTACGTCCCCTCGTTCGGCGCCAAGCAAGTTTGAGATTGATTTGAGGGTTGTTGATTTACCTGCGCCATTACCGCCGAGCAGTGCAACGATTGAGCCCTCTGGAACATCAAGAGAGACGCCTTTAAGAACGAGAATGACGTGATCGTAAATGACCTCGATATTTTTAATCGAGAGCAGGTTCGCATTTTCCGTAATTTGCGTCATTCTTTGTCCTTAAATGATCTAATTGTTACCGCTTAGCTGTCGCA
>CAJQMS010000131.1 GCA_905479505.1 uncultured Burkholderiales Genera incertae sedis bacterium
CGGGCACTACGTGTCCTTTCAGCCACAGATGTCGTATCGTTTTGTTTGAGAAGGGTATGGATTTCCAGATCGTGGATGTAGATTTATTCGATAAGCCAGAGGATTTGGCTGTTATGAATCCATATAATCAAACTCCGGTGTTAGTGGAGCGAGATCTTGTGCTGTACGAGTCAAACATAATCAACGAGTATATTGACGATCGATTTCCGCATCCCCAGTTGATGCCTGCAGATCCAGCTTTAAAAGCGCGTGCAAGATTGTTTCTATTTCGGTTTGAAGACGACCTCTTTTCACATATTCAAGCAATTGAGTCTGGAACCGCGCGGCAAGCCGAGCAAGCTAGAGGGCAGGTGCGTGACAGCTTAATTCAAGTTGCTCCGGTATTTTTGAAGCAAAAATATATGCTTGGTGACGATTTTTCCATGCTTGATGTGGCGATTGCGCCACTTTTATGGAGGCTAGACCTCTACGGCATTCAACTTCCTAAAGCTGCAGCGCCCCTAATGAAGTATGCAGAGAGATTGTTTAGTCGTTCCGCGTTTGTGGAAGCGTTAACGCCCTCAGAAAAAGTGATGCGCAGGTGAAGGCGAACCTCTCGATCTCACCTTATCTCATACGAGCGATTTATGATTGGTGTTGCGATTCTGGACAGACTCCTTATATATCGGTCCGCGTATCAGATTCTTCTAACGTGCCCGTAGAACATGTTCGTGATGGTGAAATTGTTCTTAATATAGGGACAGGTGCCTCGAGAGACCTCCGTATTGATAATGAAGCAGTAACTTTCTCTGCGAGATTCTCCTCTGTTTCAAGGGAAATTTACGTTGCTACTAAGGACATAAAGGGGATTTTTTCGAGAGAATCTGGTCAGGGTCTAGCTTTCAACGTTGAGGATGATCCAGAGGGGGAGGTCGATAGCCTGGGCAAAAAAAAGCTCAGTGATCCCGTTCGCATAACTTCGAAGCAAAGATTAAAAATTGTAAAGTAAACTTTTTTTTTCAGAAGCATTTATAATTACGTCGTTGTTTAAAGCCGGCATAGCTCAGTTGGTAGAGCAGTTGATTTGTAATCATCAGGTCCGCGGTTCGAATCCGTGTGCCGGCACCATATTTCAACATGTCGGGAGGCCTTAATGCAAAGTACACGCAGAGCTAAGAGCCACATTTTCTGGTTGATGGGTGCGTACTTGTGCGCTTCATTTTTGCCGACACTTATTGCGGCGGAGATGACTTTCGAAGACGCGCAAATGCGGACTGTTCATGCACGCAAGGCGATGGAAGACAAAAAGAAGTCACTCGACATTCTTATGCAGGAGGCGGAGCAAAGGCGAAATGTTGTTTCTGACTTGACTTCAAGACTTCAGGCCGCTGAAAAAAATTTAAATGAATTCGAGGGTAGAGCTAATAAGCTCGAAAAAGAATACGAGAGTTTAAAAAATATCTGGGCAGAGGAAGCCAAAAGATTAAAAGAAATCCATAACAAAGATCGTCGCTAGTCCCGTATAAATTAATTGAAAGTCTGGTGTAACCTCCAATGAAGATTCATGAATATCAAGCGAAAGAGATTTTGCGTGCCCATGGGGTAAAAACTCCTCGCGGAATCCCGTGCTTCTCTGATGAGGACGCAGAGGCAGCAGCTAAGCTGCTGGGTGGTAAGGTTTGGGTGGTAAAGGCACAAATTCATGCTGGCGGACGAGGCAAAGGCGGGGGAGTCAAGGTTGTTCAATCGATTGAAGAGGTCAAGTCCACGGCGTCGACTATCCTTGGTATGCAGTTAGTGACACCTCAAACTGGTCCCGGTGGGCAACTGGTAAAGCGTCTTTTGGTCGAGGAGGGTGCGCAGATTCAAAAGGAGCTTTACGTCGGCATGGTTGTTGACCGTGAATCTCAGACTTTGTGCCTTATGGCTTCATCTGAGGGTGGGATGGACATCGAGGAGGTTGCATCGATATCTCCTGAAAAAATTCACAAACTGTTCATAGATCCTAGGCTAGGGTTGAACCGTGACAGCGCGATTGAGCTTAGCGACAAGATTGGGTTGCCTGAGGAATCGCTTACGAAAGGCGCAGATTTGTTTGAATCGCTCTATCAAACGTTTGTGACGACCGATGCTTCTTTGGTTGAAATTAATCCTATGATTGTGACTAGAGATGGAGATGTTTTAGCCCTTGACGCGAAGATGAATTTCGATACGAATGCCCTTTTTAGGCAATCAAAAATAGTCAGCATGCGTGATTTAGATGAAGAAGATCCGGCAGAAATCGAAGCATCAAAATCTGATTTATCCTATATCTCTCTAGACGGAGACATCGGTTGCCTAGTAAATGGTGCGGGCCTTGCTATGGCGACGATGGATGTGATTAAGCTCTTCGGTGGCGAGCCGGCTAACTTTCTTGACGTTGGAGGGGGGGCAACAACTGAGAAAGTCACCGAGGCATTTAAGATTATGCTCTCGAACCCAAATCTGAAAGCTATTTTTGTGAATATTTTTGGTGGCATTATGCGATGTGACGTGATTGCCACGGGGGTAGTCGAAGCAGCAAAGCAGGTTGACCTTAAGGTGCCCCTAGTCGTGCGTATGAAAGGTACTAACGAAGATTTAGGTAAGACAATTTTGATTGAGTCTGGCTTGCCAATTATTTCATCTGACAATATGGCTGATGCGGCTCAGCGAGTAGTCGAAGCAACACGAGGTAGCCGATAAAATGTCAATTTTGATTAATAAACATACGAGAGTTATTACCCAAGGAATTACAGGAAAAACCGGTCGATTTCACACCCAGACGAGCCGGGACTATGCAAACGGAAAAAATTGCTACGTTGCTGGTGTGAACCCTAAGAGGGCTGGCGAAAATTTTGAGGGAATTCCAATTTATGGCGCAGTGGCTGAGGCAAAGGAGCAGACAGGAGCCACAGTCTCTGTGGTTTATGTTCCACCAGCGGGTGCCGCGAAAGCCATTTTAGAGGCGGTCGAAGCCGAACTCGATTTGGTGATTTGTATTACTGAAGGGATTCCAGTTAAAGATATGATAGACCTTCGACATGCTATGCGGGAGAGGAATACTCGAACATTGTTACTTGGACCAAATTGTCCAGGCGTGATCACTCCGGAGGAATTAAAAATTGGAATTATGCCGGGACACATTCATAAGCAAGGTCGAATCGGTGTGGTATCTCGGTCTGGAACGCTGACATATGAGGCTGTTGCTCAGTTGACTGAGTTAGGGCTTGGTCAAAGCACGGCAGTCGGCATTGGTGGTGACCCGGTTAATGGAATCAAACATATCGATGTATTGAAATTATTTAATGATGACCCGGATACCGACGCTGTTGTCATGATAGGTGAGATTGGTGGTACTGACGAAGAGATCGCAGCGCGGTGGGTTAAGGAGCACATGACAAAGCCAGTAGCTGGTTTTATCGCTGGTGTTACTGCGCCCCCAGGAAAGCGAATGGGCCATGCTGGTGCCATTATTTCAGGTGGACAAGGAACTGCGGATGAAAAGTTAGAGATCATGGATGCCAGTGGTATTGCCGTGACGAGAGACCCATCAAAAATGGGTTCGTTATTGCAGTCGCTCATCTGACTCCATTGTTTCCAGATTAATGGCGTGAGAAATACAGTCTGAACATAAACATCCGTCCCCAAGCCCTCCGGACAAGATATTTGGAAAGTCAGTGGCGCACCAACATGGTTGGCCGTTCTCCATTCCACATTCGAATTTCTTATGGCAACGACAGCACGTATTTTTTGGAAGCATTGCTTGCGATCTTATTAATTCAAAAATGGCACGGCCATTCCTTTTTTGACTGCGTCTCTGCTTCCCACTGTGCTGAACCACCTTGACACGTTTGGATAGGCCGATAGTTCTATTTCGTGCCACTCGTGCCGAGCTATCCATGGAAATGTAGCGATGTCAGCTATCGAGTATTTTTTGGTTAAAAACTCACTCTCAGCGAGACGCTTGTCCAGAACACGGTATAGCCGCTCCGTTTCAGTTTTATACCGATTAATAGCGTAAGGGACAGGTTCTGAGGCTGCTCTTAAAAAATGGTGAACTTGGCCAAAAATCGGACCGGCACCGCCCATCTGAAACATAAGCCATTGCATTGTTTTGAAACGCTCGGGGCCAGAAGTCGGCAAAAATTTTTCGAACTTCTCCGCTAAATAAATTAATATCGCACCTGATTCGAAGAGTTTTAGAGGAGACTTATTATTTGTATCGTGATCAACGATCGCTGGAATTTTGTTATTCGGACTGATGGATAGAAATTTTTTTGAAAACTGCTCGTCTTTCCCGATATTTATACTGATAGTCTGGTACTCGACATTTAGCTCTTCTAACATTACAGAGACCTTGCGTCCATTAGGCGTCGCCCACGTGTATAAATCAATCAAAATCATTCTCCGTTTTTATGAATGTATGATATTAGCGTTGATGATTGGAAATAGGGGTAGTTTAAACGAAGGGGGATACAAAATCTTTGCTTAAGTGGGTACTTACAATAATCGTCGCAGTGCTTGTTATTTCTTTTATCAGGCCAACTATTTTTAAATTTTTACGGAAATTTATTGGCCGCGAAATTATGCCGGGGGATATTTCCATAACTTTTTTTAATCGCAGGCTATATCTACCTTTTGGCTCGACGCTCATATTGAGTCTTTTAGCTACCGGCTTATATTGGTTTATTCGTTAGGCTCTGAGACCACAGTTTCATCGAACTGCGCGCGAGAGGGAAAAGCGTGATCGAGCGCGGCAATTCGTTGGTGTCTAATAACTTCTCTTATACTTTCCCGGTCTTTCGTGAGTTTAAGGTCGCCATGCTTAGTTGATTTAAGTACTTTTAAAGAGTCTTTAACAAGTATTAATTGGGCGGAGTGTGCGCCATTAGTAAATACTTCGTCAACTATAGCGATGGATTCTAGAATGTGCCGGAAACGAATAGGGTTCCTTAAGCCATCTAAATTAATTATCAAATCCACTAATTGCTCATTGCTCATTTTATAAGCGTTTAAGACGGATTGAAGGTGAGTTAAAAAATGAAGGGATACTTGATATTGCGTCTTAGTAGCCTTAAGTTTACTTAAGACTGCCTTAAGGCGGCTCACATGAAAATTTGGAGCAGGCTGGGTGTTAACTCTTAAAACCTTAGTTAGGTTTTTCTCGGTAAGTAAACAAAGAATTGCTACTCGACTCTCTATTGCTAGTTGATTTTTCGAGGCTAAGTCAAGCGCACGATATATAAGTTTTCGGTCTTTAATGTCTTCTGCGCCCAGAAGTAGCATATCACTCATTTCTCGCAAGGCTCCACAGGTCCTCAAGCTATCTATCATTTTGGATGGGTTACCACCTTTTAGCCCTGAGATGATTTCGTTCCAAATGCGCTCTTGGCTCAAATGTTTAATCTCACCAGAATTGACTACCTGCTTCATCAAATTTTGCGTATCGGGGTGAATATCGAAATTTAGTGTCGAATTAAACCGACAAACCCTAAATACCCTTAGCGGATCTTCAACGAAAGCCTCACTAACGTGCCTCAGTAGTTTATTTTCCAGATCAAGTATCCCGTTAAACGGATCTATAAGTTCTCCCTCTGACGTCTTTGCGATTGCATTAATGGTTAGATCTCGTCGTTTAAGGTCCTCTTCGAGGGTCACTGCAGCGTTAGCATGAAACGTGAATCCTTGATGTCCTTGTCCCGTTTTTCGTTCGGTACGCGCTAATGCATATTCTTCTTTGGTTCGAGGATGCAAAAAAACCGGAAAATCCCGACCAACTGGAAGGTAGCCATCAGCAATCATTTGCTCCACCGTTTGGCCGACAACAACAAAGTCCTTATCTTTGATGGGGAGGCCCAGTAATTCGTCCCTTACTGCACCTCCCACCAGGTAGTAAGACACTTTATTCATCAGGTATAACGTGATACGAGAGATTTTGTGAAGGTCACCCTATTTTTTCCCTAAGTAGGTCGGTGCAATACTTTCTATGGATGTTTGAAACGCACCGTCGGTTAAGTCGGTGGTGTTGTCCAATGACATAGAGGCTAAGTTATCTCGTGTAATCAAATTAAGATTCAATGCCTCAAATGTCATAGCTTGAAGATGTGCTGCCCAGTTAGGTATGGGTAAGACTATTGGGCGCAGCCGACCAAATGTGCTCGCATAATTAACGAGTTCGATTAACTCATATTGTTTCGGCCCGCACACTTCTATTAATTGGCGATGTTCGGAG
>CAJQMS010000132.1 GCA_905479505.1 uncultured Burkholderiales Genera incertae sedis bacterium
TTGAGGCCCAAATTCCCTCGAGAGGCTCTGAGCAAGGTTTCTAATCCCGCCTTTTGCCGCCGAAAAGGGAGCAAACATTGCTTTACCACGTAAACTTCCCGATGCTCCCGTAAATAGAATTGTTCCACCACCACGCGCGAGCAAGTGTGGAAGCGTAGCCTGTGATAATAAAAATGCGCCTAGAGTATGATCACGCCAATGGGTTGTGAACGACTCCTGTGTGACTTCGAGAAATGGAGCTGGGTTGTTTCCACCCGCGTTATGAACGGCTAACTCAATTGGCGCTAGGCTCTTCGCTTTTTTTACGATTTTAGCCACAGCATCAGATTCAGTAACGTCTGCCACGATCATTTCTACGCTGGCGCCATCGGATTTAAGTTTGATTAAAGTGTGCTGAAGTTTGTCCTCATCACGGCCGGCGATTAGTACCGGATAGCCCCCCTTAGAAAATTTCTGTGCGATCGCGGCACCCAGTCCGTCATAGGATCCCACTCCTGAGACTATGACTGAACCTTTTTCATGACTAATGGAATTTTTCATGTTTTCTCCGCTTTCATGCTAATTTCAAACTAAAGGTAGACTCTAACAAGTAACTTACCACTTTATGATCCATGTTTTGTCAGTTTTGTGATCACTGTTCACACACATATTCTATATGTTACATATTTGCCGTTAATTGTCTTCTCAGCAGTCTACATTTAGTGGGTTTTGGAGGTATTCTATTCCTTAGAAGTTAGATGTTAGGGTACCTTCTACTTTAGTGTGTGAAATGGAGAAATTTATGTCTAAGAGCACCAATATCGTATCTCTCGAAACCTTATCCTGTAGCGCCGGATGGCGTAATTACTACTTCGTCAAGGTGGTTACAGATGATGGCCTCACGGGTTGGAGCGAATTTGACGAGGGTTTTGGTTCGCCAGGAGTGGGCGCCGTCATTAATGAGCTCTCTCCTCGGGTGATTGGCCACTCCGTAATGCAGCATGAACGCATAAGGGAAGAGCTTTTCTGTGCAACTCGACCAGGAGCCGGGGGCGTTGTCGGGCAGGCGTTAGGCGCAATAGAAAATGCCTTGTTAGATGCTAAAGCAAAGACCCTTGGCGTTCCCTGTTATCAACTTTTAGGTGGAAAGATTCGCGATCAATTGAGAGTTTATTGGTCCCATTTCGTTAGCTGGCGTGCTGGTCGCATTCCGCATTATCAACCAATAATCACCAATCAAGAGGGAGTTAGGGAAATCTCTCGTGAGGTAGGTGCAAGGGGTTTTACGGCATTAAAGACCAATATTTGGCGTTATGAGAATAACGAAATAAAGGGATGGGCACCTGGTTTCGGTAGTCCCTTTTCGCCAGAGCTTAATATCGATCGGAAAATTTTGACAGGCCTCCGTGAGCACCTTGAGATAATCCGAGAAGAGGTAGGGCCTGATGTGGACATTCTTCTAGATTTAAACTTTAACGCTAAAACAGAAGGTTATTTAAAAATATTGAGAGCGATTTCTGATTTGGATATGTTCTGGATTGAGCTAGATGTTCGTGATCCGGATGCCCTCTCTTACATACGCTCTCAAAGTCCGCATCCGATCGCATCGTGTGAGACCCTTATTGGAACACAACAATTTTTACCTTATTTGCGTCGACAAGCGCTGGATGTCGCAATTATCGATGCGCCTTGGAATGGCGTTTGGCAATCTATGAAAATTGCCGCGATTGCAGAAGCCCACGAAGTAAATGTCGCCTGTCATAATTTTTATGGACACCTTTGCACAATGATGAACGCGCATTTTTGTGCGGCAGTTCCGAACCTGAGGATTATGGAGGTGGATATTGATCGAATTACTTGGGATCAAGAGTTGTTCACCCACGTTCCAGATTACAAAAATGGCCATTTAATTGTTCCAAATCGACCTGGTTGGGGGACCGAACCTGTGGAAGAAGCAATTAAGGAATATCCACCGATAACATCGCATGGTTTGATGGGGCGAGGTCGTACTCAGAGCCAAACGTAAGGTCATTCAGGTTTTTATTGACGGCCTGCTTCCCTTAGTGAGGTAGGGCTCACCATGAGGGAAGTCGGAACGCAAAATGGGTTCACGAAGGTTTTAAGAATATGCCCGTCACAGACAAGTGTTAAGGCAACGAGCTTTCAGTCAAGGGCATATTGTAGAAAAAATGTTAAGACTAAATCTTATTAAACGAAGGAAATTCAATGTCCTTTTCTAATTTAAAGAGAATCGTATTTTTCATCTCAAAGGTCATATTTTTTTGTGAAGTGGCATCAGTGAATGCCCAACCTATTGAGATCACAAGTGTTGAGTTGTTGAGTGACGGGACTAAAATCCATGCCACTATTTATAAGCCAACAGAAGTGGTTGGCAAGCTTCCGGCAATTGCTATGGCTCATGGGTGGGGTGGCGAGGCAAGTTATTTGGCTTCTCCCGCTAGGAGGTTTGCTGAGGCTGGTTTTTTTGTGCTCGTTTTCGACTACCGAGGATGGGGGAAGAGTGACAGTCGACTGGTCCAGAAAAAAAACGTGACTACCGGTAATTATGAAACGGTCGCATATAAGGGACTAGTCGATCCGTTAGATCAGGCAGAGGATTATTTTTCCGTTGTTAACTGGCTGGCTACAGATCATCGGGTTGACTCGGCTCGCATCGGTCTTTGGGGCACCAGTTGGTCTGGGGGAACGGTTGTGTACGTCGCCGCGAGAGATAGTCGTGTTAAGGCATTGGTGAGTCAAGCATCTCCAGTAGGTTGGGCGGGAGATGCGGACACCATGAAACGATTTTTAGTTACGGGAGGAGAGCGAGCACGTGGTATCCGTGGATATCCCAAGCCGTTTAAAAAAGAAATTGGAAATCTCAGAGGAGGTATGGTCTATGAGCGTCTAGCTCGGTTTAATCCACGGGAAGACGCGGCTAATATTTCACAGTGTGCAACACTATTTTTGGTAGCAGAATTTGAAGAGTTATTCGATAATCAAAAGACTGCTTTGGTGGCGCACAATCGAATACCAGGAATATCAAAATACGTCATCCTTAAGGGCGCGAGCCACTACAGTGTTTATTATGGTGAGGTTGCTAAAAAAGCTGGGACTGAAGCCGTAACCTGGTTTCTTGAGCACCTTTAAGAGACGAACGTGCCAGTGCTCCGATTTCGTGATTGGTCAAAATGGTGTTCAGATTTTAACGCTACCGCGCCTAATGTCTGTATTCATGCAAGAAAAATAATTTTTTTCTTATTATCTATGCAGTATATTGCATTAGAAGCCATTAAATCTGCACATCGGTAGTTTAGTTCATTGCATCACTACTTCCGCGAGTGTAGTATTTTCGATTCATCTTACCGTTGAGAGCCATAATCTCTCACTTGGGACTCGAAGGTTTATCGCCTGTTCCAGGTCGGATGTTCGCAACTATTGAGATGGAGGAGGCACTATAAGCATCAAATCTCATTGGTTGTAGTTTTTAGATGTAATTTGCAAGTTATATTTTTAAAAATCTTAGGAGCATTAATTAATGAAATTTACTAAAACCGCAGCGGCAATTGCTAGTTTAGCTTTTGCAACAGGAGTGGCTGCCAAAGAAAGTAACGTCGGAATTTTCGGCACTTCAGGCAAAGGAATGGGCGACCACACATACATCGCTCAAGACGGCCCTAAAGCAGACAACATTCGTGAAGTACTGAGCAATGTTACATTGCCAGAAGGCTTCAAAATTGACCTCTACGCTATCGTACCTGATGCGCGTGACATGGCAATGGCTCCTCAGGGAACTGCATTGTTTGTCGGCACAAGGAAAGACAAAGTATGGGTTATTTCTGACAGAGACCGTGACGGTGTTGCTGATGAAGTTAAAGACTTCGCGCCATCCTTAACGTTTGACGTACCTAACGGTGTTCAATTTACAAAAGACGGTTTTCTCTACATCGCAGAGCGTAACCATGTTCGTCTTTTCCCAGCAGCTGAATACTTCTTTGAAGGTCCAGATGTTGTAGCAGTTGACATCGTACCTAAAGGTGAGTTAATTCCAGAGGGCGAAGAGAGCTACAACCACACAACTCGTGTAATCGACATTGGTCCTGATAACAAGGTTTATATCTCATTAGGTCAGCCTTACAACGTTGCCCCTGAGGACAAGCTAGAACTCTATAAAGAGGTTGGTATCGGTGGCATTATCCGTATGGATCGTGACGGCTCAAATCGTGAGGTTTACACTTACGGCGTACGGAACTCTGTTGGACAAGATTTCCACCCAGAAACCGGTGAACTATGGTGGACAGACAACCAGGTTGACGGCATGGGCGATGATATCCCACCAGGTGAGTTAAACCGACAAACTGCAGCTGGCCAGCATTTCGGTCATCCATGGTTTGGTGGCGGTACTGTCAGAACTAACGAGTACGCTGGTCAAACACCACCAGAGGGTGTTGTTCATCCAGCAGTTGAGACAACCGCTCATTGTGCTGACTTAGGTATGGCTTTCTACTCAGGAGACCAGTTTCCTTCTAAGTACAAGAATGCTATTTTCCACGCTCAGCATGGTTCTTGGAACCGTACAACACCTTGTGGTTCACGTGTGATGGTTACTTTCATCGATGATGAAGGAAACGCCTCAATGGAGCCATTTGCTGAAGGTTGGTTGAATGCGAATCAAGAGTATGACGGACGTCCAATGTCTATCACTATGATGAAAGACGGTTCAATGCTCGTTTCAGACGATTATGCAGGTGCGATCTACAGGATCTCATACGTCGGAAATTAAGCTAGTCTAATAATGCCCCCGACATTCGTCGGGGGTTTTTTTTTATTTGGAGTGGATAGTGAAGCAATTGGTGTTATTTTTTTCGATGTTTGTAATTGCTGGTTTTGCTGCAGCAGCTGACTTAAGTGCTGGTAAAAAATTATCAATTCAGTGCTCAGTATGTCATGGTAAAGATGGAGTTTCCCGAAACCCCGAGGCCCCTAATCTTGCGGGCATGAGCTCGCTATACCTGGAAAAGTCATTGGTGGATTATCGCAAAGGGATTCGGCAGGATCGTCGAATGAGCCTTATCGCATCAGCTCTGTCGATGGAGCAAATCAAGGATTTGGCGGCTTGGTACTCCGCTTTTGAAATTTCTGTGAAGGTGCCGGAAATTGACTAGAGCACTCTTACTATGGCTCATCATTACGTTCAGCCCGGCGCTGTTTGCTAATAGCGGGTTCATAACGGTCGAGCAATTCCTTTCTGATTGTCAGGAAAATAAAGAGCCGTGTATGGCATTTGTCATGGGTGTCGTTGAGGGCGCGCGTCATCAGACGCGGGAGCATCTCAAGGAGCAGCCCTATTCATTTATGGTTCATGGAAAACCGGTCTGTCTTCCTAATTCGTGGGATAGTAAAAAATTGGCCGAAATTGTAATTTCTGTCCTAGAAACACAACCACAGGTGAAACCTTACTCCGCGGTGTCTGGGGTTCTAATCGCCTTATCGAGTAGAAGTACTTGCAACTCGACCTAATTTTTTTGCTTGATTAGTTGTATCCATCAAATTTTTACAGCCGATGATTATTTTCTCGGAAGTGGTCTGTGCCTGTTTGGTTTGAATCGTTTAATATTGACGAATGTGTATCGGTGAATATTTAAAGCGACTATTTTTTGATAATTTTCAAAAACTAATAGTTCGTATTCTGTTTTTTTTCGGGTTATTTTTGACGGGATTCATTCCGCAATCATTCGCTACCGATGCCCGCATAAACCCCTCTTTTGATTGTCACAGCGAGATATCTCCAACGCAAACCGTTATATGTGATAGCAAAGTCCTATCGTTATTAGATTTTGAATTGTCTAAACATATCAGCGGACTTAGGCAATTGCTAACTCGAACGCAGTACCTTGTTGAAGCGAGAACTTTCGTTGAGAAACGGGACAATTGTATTGTTGACGCTGGGTGTATACAGAAAATCTACGAAGCTCGGCTTTGGAAAGTCAGGGCGCGTGTGGGCGATCTTCATCGGCTAGAAGGCTCTTGGGTTAGTAAAACGAATGGCCAGATTAAGATCGTAAAAATAGCGGATGTCTACCAATTTCGTAGCTTAAGTCTCGCTTCTATTGAGAGTTACTGTGTGTCCGGAAACTCTGAATCTATCTCACGAAGCATTGATATAGACGCGTGGGATATGGAAGATGATGAAGTACGAATTCAATGGGCAAACTCGTGTGCGTGGTCTGTGCGTTTGGACAAACAGCACCTCGTCGTTAGCGAGACAAACAGCTGTTCGCACGAGGATCAGATTTTTTTAGGGGCTTACCGTAAAGGCGAGCCAAACAATCTTGATTACGTGTGTTTTGATCTGAAGTATTAATCGTTAACTATTTATTAGCGGAGTAAAATAAATTCGCTATATTCCGAGTTGATTGATTCACCCGTATAGGATGAACTAAAGGGTCCGTATGATTGAGGGAATAATCAACTAGGTTACATAAGCGAGTAACAAATGGTGAAAGGGAGGCAAGGATGATGCGAGATAAATATTTGAATTACATCGCAGGGGAATGGGTGGATGGGCCTGATGTCGCACAAAACATCAATCCCTCAGATATCAGTGACGTCATTGCGGATTATGTGAGGGCTGACAGACCTCAAACAATCGACGCGATTAACGCCGCTTCTAATGCGGCTGAAAGTTGGCGAAATTTCGGCGTTCAGGCCCGCTCAGATCTCCTGGACTCAATCGGTAATAAATTGCTTAATCAAAAAGAGTCTATTGGCTCTCTTTTATCTCGGGAAGAGGGCAAAACACTACCTGAAGGTATTGGAGAGGTCACTAGAGCTGGGCATATTTTCAAATTCTTTGCGGGAGAGGTGCTCAGGCAAGCTGGCGATTTATTATCGTCGGTAAGGCCTGGTATTGATGTGGAGATTGTCAGGGAGCCTATGGGAGTCATCGGTATCATAGCGCCTTGGAATTTTCCAGCTGCGATTCCTGCATGGAAGATTGCTCCAGCTCTAGCTTATGGTAATTGTGTGGTTTTCAAGCCAGCCGATCTCGTTCCGGGTACGGCCCATGCAATCTCTAAAATCATAGTCGATTCGGGTATCCCAAGTGGGGTATTTAATTTTGTCATGGGAAGGGGGAGTGTCGTTGGCGAGGAAATAGTCTCAAATCAGAGAGTCGATGCGATAACTTTTACAGGCTCGGTTGAAACTGGCCAGCGAGTCGCACAAACTGCTGTGGCGCGAATGGCTAAGTTCCAGCTAGAAATGGGGGGTAAGAACCCGTTAGTTGTGCTGGATGACGCAGACTTAACCAATGCGGTTGAGTGTGCTGTGAATGGTGCTTACTATTCAACAGGGCAACGCTGCACCGCCTCATCTCGTTTAGTTGTTACCGACAGTATTTACAATCAATTTGTTGAAGCACTTATCAATCGTTTGGACGGTTTAAAAATAGGTAACGCGATAGATCCAAACACGGATGTTGGTCCAGTCGTAGATAAAAACCAGCTTAATCAAGATCTCAATTGTATTAAAGAAGCTGAGCGAGAAGGAGCATCACTCGCATTTGGCGGTAATTTGCTTAAACGTGATACTGAGGGCTTTTACTTACAGCCGGCGTTATTCACCGAAACTAATAACAATATGAGAATCAATAGAGAGGAGGTCTTCGGACCTGTAGCCTCAGTTATTCGTGTTAGAGATTACGATGAGGCACTGGCCGTTGCAAACGATACGGCCTTCGGACTGTCTTCGGGAATATGTACAACTTCTTTAAAATATGCGGCGCACTACAGACGAAATGCTCAAGCTGGAATGGTGATGGTCAATTTGCCTACGGCTGGAGTTGATTATCACGTACCATTCGGCGGTCGAAAAGGATCAAGCTATGGCTCAAGAGAGCAGGGTAGATACGCTCAAGAATTCTATACAACGGTCAAAACCAATTATGTCGGCTCTTAAACGTTAAATGCATGTTTGGATTACATCTAGTCAGCAGATCCTGAACTTGGGATTTGCTTTTTTTGCTCGATCCACCACGCCAATATTTTATTTCGAATTTTAACTCACTCAATATGAGCTCGTATGATTCCTTTGACTCTCGTGGCCAGGAGCGTAGAGCGATTAATTGTGGTTCATGTAATATGCTTTTGGGGGTTTTTTGAAAAGAATGCTAGTGCGAGAGTAGTCCAAAAATCAGCCCCTACAGCTAAAATCTCGTCGTTAAAGTCATAGTTAGGGTTGTGGACCATACAAGCCCCATTGCCGTCGCCGGCGCCATTACCAATTAAGAAATAGCAACCAGGAACTTGTTGCAACATGAAGGCGAAATCCTCACTGCCCATTAACATCGGGCCACTGGGGTTTACGCCGCTTGCAGGGGCCATCGCTTGAGCTGTTGCAATAGCGAAATCGGTCGCCGCGGAGTCATTGACTAGGACGGCGTAACCTTGTCGCCACTCAATTTCGGCTGTCAGGCCATAGCTCTCCGCTTGGCCATAAATGATCGCTTTGACTTTTGATTCCAAAAGAGTTCGCGCCTCTGGATCGAGCGCGCGAACACTGATTTCTAGGGTTGCGTGAGCAGGAATCACGTTGTTGGCGTGTCCTGCGTTAATGGCGCCGACGGTTACAACGGCAGAGTGTAGTGGGTTAATGTTGCGAGAAACAACCGTTTGAAGGGCCATCACGATCGAAGCAGCAGCCACTACCGGGTCATCCGCAAGGTGTGGCATAGCGCCGTGGCCACCCCGGCCAGTCAGTGTCACCGATGCATAGTCGGATGACGCCATCGTTGGGCCCTTTCGAAAAACTAATTGTCCTGCAGTTATACCTGGCATGTTGTGGGCCGCAAAGATCATGTCACACGGGAAGCGCGTGAACAGACCATCTTCCATCATTTTCAGCGCACCGCCACCGCCTTCCTCTGCAGGCTGAAAAATGAGGTTAAGTGTGCCGTTAAAATCACATTTCTGCGCTAATCGTTTGGCCGCTGCCAGTAGCATTGCAGTGTGGCCATCGTGTCCGCAGGCGTGCATGAGTCCGGGCTTAGTGCTCGCCCAAGGCAACTGTGTTTGCTCGGAAATAGGCAGGGCATCCATGTCGGCGCGAAGACCCAAGCATGTGTTAGCGGCACCTCGGCGGAGCTGACCAACGATCCCTGTGCCACCGACACCGGTGGTCACCTTGTAACCCCACGACACCAGTTTTTCAGCGACCAAAGCTGCGGTCTCGTGCTCTTCGAATGCCAACTCCGGTACACTGTGAATTTGACGCCGCAGAACTACAAATTCGTCGATGAAGGCTTTGTTAGGTGTATTCACTGATTACCCATAATCGCGATTGAAAGAAATTTAATTTACCGAAAATATTACAAGCCGACACCTTAAAAGTCCAACGCACTATCGCGAGGTGTGAGACTTACAATACCACCACATTTACAACAGTTACGTCTTTCAACCGATTCCCATCTACTATATTGTCAAAGAGATAAGATAGTGAAACCTTATTTAAATTAAAGATAAATCGTAAAAACAATAATTTAAGAGTTTTTATTAAGATTATGTGTGACTATAGCTGGCATAAAAAAAGCTGTGTATCGAACACAGCTTTTTTTGTACTTTGGCTCCTCGACCTGGACTCGAACCAGGGACCCACTGATTAACAGTCAGTTGCTCTACCAACTGAGCTATCGAGGAATTGGAAGGCGCTAATGATAGTGATTCATTTCACGTTGGTCAACTAACATATTAATCAACCACATTCGCTATTGCCTCTGATACAAGAGAAATGTTTGAATTATTGAGGGCAGCAACGCAAATACGTCCACTTTCTACGGCATAAATTGAGTAGTCTTCCCTTAGTTTTACCACTTGTTCTCGCGTTAGGCCTGAATAAGAGAACATTCCTCGTTGCTCGGTGATAAAAGAAAAGTCAATGCCTGACTTAGACGATACGTTCTCGGACAAGGCAGATCTCATCAATTTAATACGCTCCCGCATCGCTTGAAGCTCTAATTCCCACTGAGCCCTGAGCTCTGGGCTAGCGAGCACAGTTTCAACTAATGCTCCACTGTAGATCGGAGGATTTGAATAGTTGCTTCGAATGAGACGTTTTATTTGGCTTTGTACACGCAGCGACTCTTCATCTGTACTTGAGACGACTGAGAGTCCACCGATTCGCTCCCCGTAAAGTGAAAATGATTTTGAAAACGAATTTGAGATTAGCAAACTCGAGCAGGTTTCAGCAAATAGACGCACTACATAGCCATCTTCCTCAATTGAGTCCCCAAAGCCCTGATAAGCAATATCAAGGAAGGGTATTAGATCTTGCTCCACAACGACATCCAACACCAGACGCCATTGCTCTCGGCTGAGATCCGCGCCTGTGGGATTGTGGCAACAGGCGTGAAGTAAGACGACCGATTGTCTTGGCAGGGTTTTTAACGTCGCGAGCATCTCTTCGAACGCAATCCCTCGGCTCTCGGCATCGTAGTAAGGATATGTATTGACTTTTAGGCCAGCATTTTCAAAAATTCCTCGGTGATTTGCCCAGCTCGGGTTGGATATCCAAATGTCAGTGCACTTGACAACTTGTTTTAAAAAATCTGCGCCGATTTTCAAAGCACCTGTGCCACCAAGCGTTTGAGCAGAGATCATTCTATTTGTACTCAACACTTTAGATTCAGTACCCAACAAAAGCGCCTGAACTAAGTTGTTATATCTTGCATTCCCGTCAATAGGTTGATAAGCACGAGCTGCCCGTTTGGCTACTAGTACCGTTTCTGCAGCTTGAACACATTCCAGTAAAGGCACGGAACCGTTGTCGTCATAGTAGACTCCAACGCCCAAGTTGACTTTATCTGGGTTAGTGTCTGATTTATATAGTTCGGTTAGTCCTAAGATAGGATCACTAGGTGCGAGCTTAACCGCACTAAAAGCAGAAGTATTCATATACTAGTCACTGGTAGAATGTAGTTTGAAAATAATCGCGCGTTATTGTACCGCACGCACTCATGTAAGTTCTACAAGAAACAAGGTTTACATCATTTTGTCCTCAGAAAATTTAGTTAGATTTCCAAATAGTCCATTCCTACTGAATAAATTATTTGAACCTTCAGGGGATCAACCGAAGGCCATTAACGCACTTCTAGAAGGCTTGGAAGGCAACATGTCTCACCAGACGTTACTGGGCGTAACCGGATCTGGGAAGACATATACGATGGCCAATGTGATCGCCAATTCTGGCCGTCCTGCGATTATTATGGCTCCTAATAAAACACTAGCTGCTCAGTTATATTCCGAATTTAAAGAATTTTTCCCTAAAAATTCAGTTGAGTATTTCGTCTCTTATTATGATTATTTCCAGCCCGAAGCATATGTACCTTCTCGTGACCTTTTTATTGAAAAGGATTCCAGTATTAATGAGCATGTCGAACAAATGCGCTTGTCCGCAACGAAGTCTTTAATTGAGCGTGATGACTCAATAGTCGTTGCAAGTGTGTCATGCATATATGGTATCGGTAACCCCGTTGACTACCATGGCATGATTTTGCACCTGGTGGAAGGGGAGGAGATTGGTCAAAGAAAGATAATCAAGCGTTTAGCAGAAATGCAGTATGAGAGAAATGAAGTGGATTTCCACAGAAAGGTGTTTAGAGTAAGGGGAGATATTATTGATATATTTCCGTCGGAAAACAGCGAACATGCCATTCGAGTTTCTTTGTTTGACGATGAGATCGAATCACTCTCCATTTTCGACCCGCTTACCGGCCATATTATTAAAAAGGTTAAACGGTATACGGTCTACCCCTCAAGCCACTACGTCACGCCCCGAGAGACAGTTCTTCGTGCGATTGAAGCAATCAAGTTGGAGTTGAAGGAGCGTATCGGACAATTTCAAAAAAACAGTCTGCTCTTGGAGTTGCAGAGAATTGAACAACGCACAAAATTTGATTTAGAGATGCTTGTAGAGATGGGTTTTTGTAAGGGCATCGAGAATTACTCTAGGCATTTGTCTGGTCGAAATGAGGGCGATCCTCCTCCGACATTAATTGATTACCTTCCAAAAAATGCAATTATGTTCATGGATGAATCTCACGTTACTGCCCCTCAAATTGGGGGTATGTATAAAGGGGATAGAGCTCGAAAAGAAAATTTGGTGAATTATGGGTTTCGATTGCCCTCTGCACTTGATAACCGTCCGCTACGTTTTGACGAGTTTGAGAAATTAATGCCTCAGACTATATTTGTCTCGGCAACTCCATCAGACTATGAAAGTCGAACACAACAACAAGTTGTAGAACAAGTTGTGCGTCCCACGGGTCTTGTAGATCCACACCTAGAAGTTCGCCCCGCTAGTAGTCAAGTGGATGATCTGCTATCAGAAATTCATGTAAGAGCAAAACTTCATGAGCGTGTTCTTGTTACAACATTAACGAAGCGAATGTCCGAGGATTTAACAGATTACCTGTCAGAGAATGGAGTTTCTGTTCGTTATTTACATTCTGATATAGATACAGTTGAACGGGTTGAAATCATTCGGGATTTAAGGCTTGGAGAATTTGATGTGCTTGTAGGGATTAATTTGTTGCGAGAGGGTTTAGACATCCCTGAGGTTTCTCTCGTGGCAATCCTCGATGCAGACAAGGAAGGTTTTTTGCGCTCAGAGCGGTCACTCATTCAGACCATTGGGCGTGCAGCTCGTCATATTAACGGACGAGCAATTATGTACGGAGACAAGATCACACGCTCTATGCAGAAAGCGATTGATGAGACAGATAGGCGACGGGTAAAACAGCTTGCTTTCAACGAAAAGCATGGCATCACGCCAACCGGTATCAACACGCGTGTAAAAGATTTAATTGAAGGAGTTTTCTCGGAGAAAGAAGCAAATCGTAACGGTAGAGAGAAGGTCGATAAACAAACGGAGATTAAGTCAGAATCAGATTTAATGGTTGAGATGAAGCGGGTTGAAAAACGTATGAGAGAAGCAGCCAAAAATTTAGAGTTTGAAAAAGCTGCCGAATATAGAGATACCTTAAAGTCACTTAAGACTCAGTTTATATCGGGCGCTCCTATTTAAATTTGTCGACCTTTTAAAAGCAATGAAAGTTTTAGTCGTTTGTACTGGTAACATTTGTCGATCACCGACCGGCCAGATTGTGCTGGAAAAAAAAGCTGCAGAGATGCTTGCCGCTGATGATTTTTATTGCGAATCGGCAGGCACTCACAGCTATCACATTGGAGCGGCTCCTGACCAGAGAAGCCAAAGTGTTGCATCCCTCCAAGGTTATGACATGAGTCAATGTCGTGCTCAGCATTTACGCATTGATGATTTTTCTAAATACGATATCTTTTTAGCTATGGATACTGACCATTACAAGATAATTCAGAGTTTAAAGCCTAAGGAGAACAATTCACGGGTATTTTTATTTATGGAGTTTAGTCGAAAATATTCCCGAGAGAGTGTTCCTGACCCTTATTACGGAGATACCGAGGGATTTAAACACGTACTTCAAATGATTGAAGAGGGAGCGGATACATTTTTAAGAGAAATGTACCCGTCCTCATAAGTATTTAGTTCCTAGTTAACAGTAAATCCGACTGGAGCTTGTATTAATCACCTTGTGTTTCCACTTGTTGTAACGGCTCGGCCTGTGATCCCGATGGGGCACCTTTAGCTTCTCGGCGACGTCTACGCTCGTCACGAGCTTGATCTCTCGCAGTCGAATCATTGGTAGAGTCAACACCCCCATTGCCTGAGGAATTCGATGCGGTCTCGATCATGGTCATGCCCGCTGGCAAGACAACAGGCTCCTCCTTGATGGGGGCTTTCGTTGGAGCGGTTTTGGTAACTGACTTAGTAGCGGGTTGCAATGCGTTATCAACCGTGCTCGCATTCATCGGTTGGCTAATTGCCTCGTTATGTTGTGTATCCGGTCGACGTGGTTTCGAAGGTGATTTTTGCGCCACCTCGGTATTCACTGACGGCATCTTTGCATCTGGAGACACGTTATCTTGCGTGTTCTCTTTAACTTGCCCGTCTGGTGATGAGCCATGGTTGCCTTGAGGGGCCGGACTATCAGGAGTTCGAGTTTGTGAGGCCTGCTGCGGAGTCTCATTATTGACACTATTCACAGATTCATCGCTAGAGGCGTCCCGACTTTGGGTATTCTCATCTCGATCATTTCGTCTATTACGTCCTCGTCGGTCATTTGTTCGACGACGTCGACGACCGTTTTGGCCCTCTCTTCTATTATCGGCATCAGTACCGGTTGGTGCTTGATTTTCGGTCCTTGATTCAACAGGTGTTACCTTAGCGTCTTTAGCCGCCTCCTTCTGTTGTGACTGAGCCCCAGGGGCTGAGTCTGTTCGGCTCTCTTCGTCTCTGCCACGGCCGCGTCTCGGCCGTCTACGATCGCGCGAATCATTTCTGTTCCTTCTTCGATCATTTCGTTCGTCGTCTCGGCCACCACGTCTTCTGTCAGTGCGTTGATTTCTTCTTCTGTTAGTCGATGTGTTCGTAACTTTAACCTCACTTGGTCCAAACAACGCTTCGATGAGTCGCTTGAAAAATCCGCTTTGTTTCT
>CAJQMS010000133.1 GCA_905479505.1 uncultured Burkholderiales Genera incertae sedis bacterium
CCACTACCATCTACAACAAACCCATGAGTCAGGAGGTTTTTGTAAGGCGCAAGACCGTCAATGGCACACCCAGTTAACAAGCTGGATTGAAACCAGCCTCGATGCTGGTCCGATCCCTCTAAATATAAATCTGCAGGTTTGTCCAAGTCACGTCGCCTCGAAAGAACACTCGCATGAGTTGTACCCGAGTCAAACCAAACATCAAGGGTATCCCTTACTTTTTTCCAGTTCTTGGCGTCTTCTCCTAAAATTTCTTCAAGATCGAGTTCAAACCATGCCTCTATTCCCTTTTCCTCCACTCGCTTCGCAACCATTTCCATAAGATTTTGGGTATCAGGGTGTAACTCCTCAGTTTCCGCATGAACAATCAACGACATCGGCGTTCCCCAACTTCTTTGGCGAGAGACACACCAATCCGGTCGGTTATTAACCATCCCTTCCAAACGAGCTCTCCCCCAGCTGGGGTAAAAAGCGGTGCTAGCAATCGCCCTGGCTGCGTGATCACGAATAGACGTCTCACCGCTATCGAGACCAATAAACCACTGCTTGGTTGCGCGGAAAATAATAGGCGTCTTGTGCCTCCAACAGACCGGGTAGCTATGTTCGTATGTGACTTCATGAAGCAATTTATGGTTTTCTCGCAGGACTTCAATGATTTTTTTATTAGCCTCCCAAACCAACATACCGCCTACTATGTTGACCGAATCATAGAATCTACCATCATCGCCGACAGGATTATCAACCTCTAGACCGTAGCGCTGGCCGACCACGTAATCGTCGATTCCATGAGCTGGTGCCGTATGAACCAAACCGGTTCCCGCGTCCAGGGTGACGTGATCTCCTGTGATAACTAACGATTGTCGGTCATAGAAGGGATGTTGAAGCCAAAGACCCTCCAGCTTATCCCCATTGAATGTCGAGATAATTTCATACTTTTCTATGCTGTAACGAAGGAGACAGGATTCAACCAAGTCGCTCGCAACGATAAGCAAGCCATCTGAAATGCGCACTAAAGCGTACTCAATATCTTTTCCAACGGCGACTGCTCTGTTCGCCGGCAGGGTCCATGGAGTCGTGGTCCAAATGACTGCGAACACAGGTTCGTAAATATGGGTAAACCCCAACATATCCGCAAGGACTTGCGTATCTAAAACAGAAAACCCGACATCAATCGCAGGTGATTTTTTATCCTCGTATTCCACCTCTGCATCAGCCAAAGCTGAACCACAATCAAGGCACCAATGCACTGGCTTGGCGCCCTCTTGCAAATAACCACGCTTATGAATTTTGGCAAGCGCTCGGATGGTGTCCGCTTCAGCTTGGTAGGCCATCGTTTTATAGGGGTTTTCCCAATCTCCAAGAACACCGAGGCGTATAAAGTCTTTGCGTTGTCGATCCACCTGCTTCTCCGCAAACTCTCGACAAAGCGAACGAAACTTTGATGACTCTAATCCCTTCCCGTGCGCCTTCTCTACCTGATGCTCAATGGGTAACCCGTGGCAATCCCAACCGGGTACGTAAGGCGCATCAAACCCTGCTAAGGTCTTCGACTTGACAATAATATCTTTCAGAACTTTGTTAACGGCATGCCCAATATGAATATCACCGTTAGCATACGGAGGGCCGTCATGCAAAATGAACTTAGGTCTGCCCTTGGATTCGTTGCGAATTCTTCGATATAACCCATCAGCTTGCCACTGTTCCACCCACAGAGGCTCACGCTTAGCCAAGTTTCCACGCATTGGAAATGTTGTGTCAGGAAGATTTAATGTTTTCTTATATTCCATTTAGTTAAATTACAACCTTTAATTATGTCAATTTAAATGATCTCAGCTCAGCTCAAATCCGTTACTTTTGTCATCACTTAATATTAAAAAATTGACGAGCTTGCCGCTCGTCCTCTTTCATCGCTTCAATGAGCGTATCTGTATTTTCGAACGTCTCCTGGTCGCGGAGTTTACTAACCACTTCTACATAAAGCCTCTGCCCATACAGATCTCCAGAATAATCAATGAGGTACACCTCAATGCAGACATGACCACTCTTAGTCACCGTCGGTCGCTTACCAACACTAAGTAACGCCGGCCTTTGGTTAAATTCAGGGCCATCAATATAAGCCGTGAATACTCCAGACAACGGAAAGCTTGCCCTGCCGAAATGAATATTAGCCGTAGGATACCCCAACGTTCTCCCAATTTGGTCACCCTGAACGACCCGTCCGCTCACATTGTAACGTTTGCCCATCATTTCTTCCGCAGATTTCAGGTCCCCACTCGCCAAAGCGTCTCTAACTGCAGTGCTAGAAACACGCGCTCCTGCAACTGTCACGCTTTGAGTGGCTTCCAACCCAAATGCACATTCAAGGCTCTTCTTCAACAGCGTGTTGTAGTCGCCACTTCGACGAAACCCAAATCTAAAATCATCACCGATCAACAACCACTTCACACATAAAGTGGATACTAAGATGTCATTGACGAAATCCTCCGCCAACATTAGTGAATATTTTTTATTGAATGGTAATACAACAACTTGCTCAATTCCTGCGTCAAAAAACGACATTACTTTCTCCCGACAACCATATAGTCTTGTCGGCGCGTCAAGCGGTGAAAAAAATTCTGCAGGATGCGGCTCAAAAATTATGACTGTCGAAATCAAGTTTCTCTCGTCAGCAACGGTCACCAATCGGCTCAACATCGCCTGATGTCCCAAATGAACCCCATCAAAATTTCCAATCGTAAGCGCTCGACCTTTCTTGCCTACTGGGTTTTTGAGTCTAAGAACGTGCATGTAATTAAATAAGCTGTGGAACGTTAACAATACGTAATTCTAACGCCTTTTGAAGGTCATGAATGAGGCTAGCAAAAGATAAACAGTACAAACCACCTTGAAAAATGGTTAGAATCTAAGACCGGCCTATGGTCGGATAACACAAACTATAATCGCTTAGAGAGTCAATCGCCCGGGCCATGAAATTACAACAACTCAGATTTATTTGTGAAGTTGCAAAACAAGACCTAAACCTAACTAAAGCAGCGAGCGAGCTTTATACGTCGCAGCCCGGCATCAGCAAGCAAATTAAAGCCCTTGAAGAAGAGCTCGGGGTAGACATTTTCATAAGAAGCGGTAAAAGATTTGTCGGCATCACTGAGCCAGGACAAGAAATCATCAAAAAGTCTCAATTTGCGCTAAGCGAATTAAATAACCTAAAACTCATAAGCAATGAATTTTCAAATGAAAATTCAGGAACCTTAACCATTGCGACAACCCATACACAGGCTCGTTACGCATTACCTAGAGTTATAAGTATATTTCGAGAAAAATACCCTGACGTTCGATTATTTATTTACCAAGGAAGTCCGTCTAATGTCGTCGAGATGGTTTGTTCTGGAGAGGCTGACATTACTATAGCGACAGAGGCCACGTCCTTAGCCAAAGAATTAGTTATGTTGCCATGTTATGAATGGAATCGTTGTATTCTCACACCACCACGGCACCCACTACTTAAAAGTAAAAAAATCACGTTAGAGGAGATTAGTCAATATCCGATTGTTACCTACGATTCGAACTTTATGGGTCGACCTGTCATCAAACAAGCCTTCGAAGCGCTCGGACTAGAACCTGACGTGGTACTAACCGCAATAGATGCTGACATCATAAAAACTTACGTCGAATTAGGGCTTGGTGTTGGAATAGTATCTATGATGGCTTACGACCCCGTCCGTGACGTAAAAATAAGGGCTTTAGACGCCAGCCATTTGTTTAAAGCCAGCACCACAGCCATAGGCATTTCAAAAAACACATACATGCGCGGCTACATTTACGAATTCATTTCCATGTTTGCGCCACACCTCAACCGTGAGGCAATAGACCAAATTCTCAATCAATAACCAGACTCAGTGAAAATCACTTCACTCACTAACGCGAGAACGTAAAAAATCCCCGACTCGGCGTCCGAAAATAAGTAAGACACAGCTATAGGTGATTACACCAAGAACAATGATAGCCACCAAAACACCCAACCTTTCCCAAGCACCTTGTAACAACCAATCAACTTCTCTTGCAGCAAAAAATATAACGATAGACATTAATAAAGTTGCGAGCATAGAGTCTCTCAACACGACCAGCCATTTATTGTCATCAACAAATAACCCCCTACTACGCAATTTAATTACCAAGGCGACGGCATTCAGCCAAGCACCTCCTGAAATCGCCATTGCAAGTCCTGCGTGCTTGATATCTGCTGGCAGAACCATCAAAAAAATAAAATTTAATATTTGCGTAAAGATAATAGCGCAAATAGCGATACGAACAGGCGTCTTGGTATCTTTATTCGCGTAAAACACTGGAGCCAAAAGTTTGATCATCACAATCGGCACCAAACCAATTCCATATCCCCAAAATGCGACCTGGGTCATCGAAACGTCTAAAAGAGAAAACTGATCACGCATGAACAATGTCATTAAGATTGGTTCGGATAAAACCACTAATCCAGCAACACTCGGTAGAGAAACCACTAACATTATGATCAACCCCCACTGCAACGTAGCCTGATAATCCTCAGCCTTATTTTTTGCGACAGATACAGACAATGCGGGCAAAATAACGGTAGCCATTGCTACCCCTAATAGCCCAACTGGAAGTTCCATTAGCCTATCAGCGTAAGTCAGCCAACTAACACTTCCTACCTGCATTCTTGAAGCGAGAT
>CAJQMS010000134.1 GCA_905479505.1 uncultured Burkholderiales Genera incertae sedis bacterium
GTGAGCCTTCATAGAGTATTTGCTTACGAACGCGATAAAGCGCACGGTCGCAATCTAACTCGATATAGTTTTTTCTTGAAAGAATTCCCATCACAGGAAACTTGAAATCGACCATACTCCAAAAGAAAATATCCCTAGCAATCCTTTTTATCGAGTCCGCGTCGTAGTATTCTGCTTTTTGTGGTTCGCTTGCCCGAATAGCGACCCAATCCTCACTGTAAGCAGGAACTGAGATAACTCCACAGCAAAACACGGCAAGAAGAACAATAGATTTCAGTAATATCATGGATTCCTAGCTACTAAGACAACTGCTCTCAATCAGAAATAATTTAAAAAAACAAGACGTCACGCAGGTCAAAGAGGCAACTACTTAAAATCCCCCTCTGGCAGCACGCATAGAATCGTGTCTCCGTTCGCTACCAACTTCTCCGAACCGTCCTTCACTGCATACAGATCACACCGGGTAAATATTTGTAATCGTCCCGGCTTCACTACTTTACCCCGTGCGATGAACACATCACCCATCGCCGGTCTCAAAAAATTGACAGAAAAATTTGAAGCAAGAAAATTTGCGTCGGTGATCGTTAAGCCAGAGAAACCACAGGCGGTATCAATTAACGTTCCAACAATGCCGGCATGAAGAAACCCCGAGTATTGTCCGAAGTCCTCGCGCCAATTGATACGTATTTCGACTGAGCCAATTTCTGCTTCGGTTACCTCGATACCTAACCAACGATTAAACGAAGATCGTTCATTAATGTCCCTGACTCGTCCTAAAATAGCGCTCATCGCAGCTCCCCCTGAATAAACCACCTATAAATATACTCACAGACATAATCATCAACAGTAAACCGTTGAGCGCATCCACAGCGAATTACAAACCGCTAGACAATAGTGAGTCGCTGCATTTTAGTTAAAATGCACTAAAAAATCACGAGAACATTGACTAAAATCCAAGATAGACGCAATAAATTTGTATAAATATATAATAAAAACAGTTATCTACAAATTATTCACCTCACTTGGCCAATTAATCCCCACCTACCCTCTTGACAGGGAAATCAGGACAATGGCATCATTTCAGCACGTTCATCCACTTAGGACGGAAGTAGACTACTCAGTCGAAGGAACGCATTATCATCGTTCATCTCGAAAGAGACGGAAGTAGGTAATGGTTACCGAAGGAACGCACCTAACTTTAAAAAGGAGGGTGTTATGAACTTGTGGACACAATACTGTAGACGCCAAGCACGTGCTGAGCATCATAAAGCTCACATGGTTAAGCAGATGATGTTGCGCGCGTTAAAAACGTACGACAGTTAAAGTAGTTACTAAACACAAATTCAGTAGTCAGCAAACTTGGCAAAACCTAGTATCTAGGTTTTGCCTTTTTTTATTTACGACCTCACGAAAATCCGTCCCTAAGACATAGGTTGGTTTTCTTAAAACTCGATACCTGCTTTTAGCCATACCGTGCGCCCAGGCTCCTTCACGCCAGCTGTATTGTCCGTGATAAATCCAGTGATTGCAGGGCTATTCGTTCTATTAATATGCTCAAAATAATCTTCATCGAGTAAATTATCAATGCCTAAACTAACGTACGATTTTGCACTGATGTCATATCCCGCATTAACTGCCAATGTATAAAAACTTGGAGTCGCTGTTCGGCGATCGAAACCTACCACTGTTCCCTTCCCGGCATCAATTCGCGTTTGTGCATCAGCGTACCGAGCAAGAAAACCAAAACTCCAATCATTAATGCTGTGATCCACACCGACCCGCATCTCAAGAGGCGGAGTTTGAGCCAGTGGCGTATTGTCGGTTTCATTATCAGCAGTGACAAAAGACAAGCTCCCAAAAACGGACCACTGGTCAGAAAAATTGTACCGAGCATCGATTTCGCCACCCCATCTCTCAACCTGAACATTCGAAACCGAGTCAGTCGCCTCATCAGAGGTCAGCATGTAATCATCAATATTTGAGTAAAAAACCGAGATATTACTCAATAAGTCTCCAGCCTCGATCGTGAATCCCGTGTCCCATTGCTGATTTTTTTCAGGTTGAACGTTGACCGTGTCGCCAGCTGTGATCCCATTAAAGGTCGTTGCCTCCCAATAATCCATAGGTCGTTCGCTGACACCATACCCGAGATACCCGTTGATCATCCGAGATGGGTCACTCATTTCCAAACGCACAAATCCTGATAGCAAGCTTTGATCATCGTCCCCGAGAAATAGGCTCTCAGTATTGGTATTCCCTACATTCTGAAACCGAGAGCTGTTCCAATAGTCCGTTCGTAATCCGCTAATTAACCGTACATCCTTCGCCACTAGAACGTTAGAATCCGCATACACGCCAACCATTTCACTCTCGAAGTCTTTGATCCTAGCTCCCGACTCAAAATTGGAAGCTACGGCTAACGACTTATTCATGAAATTACGTGACGTGTGTTCATCCTGTTTCGCATCCGCTCCGATATTAACCTCTGCAGCGTCGCCTAAGTCAAACGCTAGTCCAACTCGCATCCCATCTGTTTTACGAGCCACATTCATGGTCACACATCGATTATTCGTCCCCGATCCACAATTAGCTGTGGTGCGTCGTGAAAAATTATCCATCACATGATCAATGGAAGTTGTATATGCGCGAAAAGAGAGCATTGAGGACTCATCGCCATTCTCCAGTAACACACCATAACTCGTTCGATCGAATAAAGAGCCATCAACATTACGATCAGAGTTTGAAGATTCAGCTTCGCTAACGATCACATCAACTTCAACATTTAAAGTATCAGTGGGTCTCAATCCCAGCACCATACTGGCGCTGTCTCGCTCGAATGCGGAATGCACTGCGTCTCCATTTCCATCCTCATAGTCATCTTGCTCTCCATGAGAAAAGTCACCCTCGAAGCTGAACATATTGGACCCGAACTCAGTGACCGCCAATAGATCCTTTCTTCCCCAGGACCCCACCGTTATTGCCGATTCAGCACGTAAACCATTAGTTTGCTCAGCAGCTCTGTCAAACAGAACAACTCCCGCTGAATTACCGTTCCCGTATCTCACAGTCTGTGGCCCTTTGATTAACTTCGCAGAGTCGTAGGTTTCAGGAAAAATATATGCAGTTGGCGGATCCAACCTCAGACCACATCCACCTAAAAATTCCATCCCGTCAAGGATAAAATTCAACCGAGAACCTGCGAGTCCACGATAAACCGCGTCCCCGCCAATACCGCCCTTACGAACCACTGAAAAACCAGGGATCACCTTCAATAGACTTGCCCCATCATTCGCTGGAATCGGCTGAATAGGATCACGAGTACTCAATATAACTTCAATACCATCCGATTGGTGGGGGACTGTGAGGACGACCGGATCAACCAAAACAGATTGATCATTTGCAAAACTAAAAGTCGGATTAGTAGTAAAAAAAACAAAAATACAAGACAAAAACTGGTACTTCCTATATTTAGAACCAAACATTAATTTCTCCTAACTTACATATCAATACGTCGCACGCTTCCTAAGAAGCGTCATCGCGATTTAATTTTTATGAATAACTAGGAGATATACGGTGGCGCTTTATCCGGATTAGAAACCAAAAACCTTAATTGGTTATCTTTCGCTTTAACTACTTGCACGTTAGAGCGGTAGAAATTTATGCGTGCGTCCGTTAGATCAGTAGGATGAAAATATTGAGCCGTTTGTGATAAACAAAATTCACATGGCCGCTCCGCAGGGACATCGCCCGCGCCGTCACCGTCAGGAGTACTGTCACCAAGCGTCTCGAGCGATTGGATCCCTGCAACAGTACAGATTTGGTTAAATAGCTGAGAATTTTGGCCGATTGAGGATGCAGAAAACTTCGCACCAATCGAGAACAGAATCGCGACCA
Organism: uncultured Burkholderiales Genera incertae sedis bacterium; assembly: GCA_905479505.1. GTDB lineage: Bacteria > Pseudomonadota > Gammaproteobacteria > Burkholderiales > Eutrophovitaceae > Eutrophovita. The sequence goes on from CAJQMS010000134.1 coordinate 3,895, forward strand.
GTAAAGATATCGCGATTAAACGAGTCTTAGAATAATTACATCGACCAAAAGACAATATATTCATTGACCTACTTGACAAAATTCTTATTGATTTTTTTTACTCGGCGAGATTCTACCGGAAAAACTGCGCCGGTAAAAACTTTCATGAACGAGGGTGACAATCTAGCGATCTTGAACATCTAGGGACTATAAGAAATGTGCGATATTGTCGCTGTAAAGATTTGTTCCACTCATCTACCGACCAATCAATCTCTGATCTTAAAAACTCATTCTCGGAATTGAATCTTAAAAATTCATGCCACATAAGTTAGAACCGTTGGACTAGACTAGTCGGCCAACGGCTCTTTTAACGGTTGAAATCCGCAACCTTAGAATGATGCGCTGACACCTACAACTACGCTACGTGGAGCACCAACACCCACAAACCGATTATCAGTGAAGCTTTCGAACCCTGGCACTTCATTAGGCTCGCCAAGTAATCCAAAACTGAAATACTCCTCGTTCAGCAAGTTATCTACCCGCGCAAAAAGTTTGAAAGTTTTATTAACCTGATATTTACTTCGGATATTCACCGTCTCATAGTCATCCAGACGTCCGAGCTGGTTAGATTCATCCCCCCGAACAAATACACCAGAGTTGTATTGTAGATCACCGCCTACACTAAACGCCTGCGTGAATGCATAGTCGCCACCGACCTTTAAGGTATGTTCAGGAATACCTGGGATGAAATCACCCGCCTGAACTTGGATCAAATCGTTAGCGTCTTTTAAAGAATGATTCGCGCTAGTCACCTCGAAATTCGACTCAAAGGTCGCCTGAACGAGGCTGTAGTTTAAGAACCAATCGAAGCGAGTTGACTGTCCAGTTAGGCCGAGTTCGATACCTTGGCGCAGGGTGTCACTGACGTTGTCAAAAAATCCTTGGTTACCCGATACGCCCCCAGTATTTTGAAAAATGATGTCGTTATTGATAGGCGTATAAAACGCACCGATATTGAATCGAACATTTTCTGATACTGAGCCGCGGAATCCGCCTTCAAAACTCTTGGCAACCACCTGATCTAGTGGCGGATCAGCAAGAAAGCCGTTTGGCAAACTACAAGGCGCCGTCGGTTCGGCACAGGCTAGCTCTACGGCAGTGGGTGCCCGAGAGGATTCGCTGTAGCTGAAGTAAGAATTCAAACCGGAGTCAGCCTCATAGGTTAAGCCAACAGCAGGATTAACGCGGTGAAATTCATGCTCTCCAGTTAACGCCGGCTGTGCTCTAGTAAATCCTCTGCCACCCTTGTCGGTCAACTTCACATTCGTATGATTCCAACGAGTGGAAAACGTGAGATCCAGTTTTTCAGTTGCCGAGAAAGTATCAGTAAAGAATAATGACATAGTTGACACCTCAGAATCCAAAGCTGTGCCTTCGTCCGGAACGAAATTATTAGTACCTCGGGTGGATCTATCCCCGTTTAGTTCGGCTAGTTCTTGACTGGAATTAAAGACCACGTCGCCGTAGGTGTAGCCGGCACCGGTAATTAACTGATTAGGTTTATCAAACAAGTCGCCGTATAAAGCGTTTTGCACCGTGAAGCCCCAATATTCCTGGGTGCGATCACTTCGATTTTGCAAAGCATTAAGGTCATCTGGCTCAAAACCATTCGCGTCGCTGATTGCAACGCCGTTTTGATTTTCGACAATTTCACCACCAATAGCCGCCAGTTGGGCTGATGTTATTCCGCCTGCACAATTCAAGCCTTCCAATTCGTCCTCATCCGCTTCAACCAATACTTCATCTCCGTCAACAGTACATTCTTCGAATTCCGTACCATCCCCATTAAACGTATCTGTTTCGGTACGACGATAGAAAACATTACCAGCGACTTGATAGTCGTCGGTATACCAGTGAGAACCCTGTGCCTGAACCATGATCATTTCATTAAAGGTCTGGTCTGGAGAGGTAAAGATACCGTCGTAATCCTGTTTCGCGAACTCAATAGGGATGGCACCGTTACCAATGAGGTCGGTGTTGGCATAGTTCACATTCAAATCAAGCGAGGTCGTGACATCATCACGATAGCTCAGAGAACCAAATAAGTTCAGGGCATCGGACGGCGATGCATCTCGCCACCCCTTCTCGTCAAAGTATTGGACCGTAGCGTAATGACCAAACGTACCGTCGTTATCTCCGGTTTCAATGGAAAATACGTTTCTTTGATGCCCGGTCGCGTTGTAGAGCTCGACATTGGTTCCGTTAAAATTGAATCCGTTTTTCGTCTCGATACTAACCGTTCCACCCAATGTGTTTAAACCGTAAACGGGGTTAGCCCCACCGATCAGATTCATAGAATGAATGGATCCTTCTGGGATGAGGTCCCAATTAATGGTGTCACCAAAGACCTCATTTACACGCACACCGTTTTGATAGATTGCTAGTCCTTGTGGAAGGCCGAGTAACGGAGAAGCGGTAAAACCACGATATTGAAGATCCGGCTGCAACGGGTTGTTCGCCGCCTCGTTGATGGTGACGCTATTAAAGCTGCGTTCCATGAAATCGGTGATATCTAGGTTAGCTCCTCGATCAAGATCTGAGGCAGAGGAAGACTGCACATTGTAAGGAATCTTTTCCACTGGCAAGCCAACGCCCAGCACCGGCGTGATGCTAATGATGTCTATGACGATTGGGGCCACCTCGATGCTGGACATTTGTTCAACATCCTCGGCATACGCCTGACTGAACAGGAAAGTAAGTATGGAAACACCTACTAAGGTGCGGTGAGCAAATTTCATGCGATATTCCCTACAAAATATAGTTATAAACCAGAATCTCAAAAGTTAGCCACGATATACTACTTCCAATCGTGAAAATATGGGAAAAATTCCTAAAATTTCAGACGCTAACTGCTTGGGTGATTTCGGTCCCCCGAGGTCTCACGGCGCTTTTTACTGATCTTGCTATCCAGACAGGATAAAATGCGGCCCCTACCCACCACTTAACAGACGCGACTCGATGCCCTTAACCAGACTTGACAAGCTATCAATCAATTTCGGCACACAAATCATTCTAGACGAAGTTAATTTTGAAATTAAGCGAGGCTCGCGTATCGGATTACTCGGGCGAAATGGCGCTGGAAAAACAACACTCATGAAACTCATCGCCGGAGTAATCGCACCGGATGGCGGCGAGCGTTGGCTGCGACCCGGGGTAGAGGTGGCTTGGTTAGAACAAAACCTTCCTAACGCCGATGAACAAACAGTATATGATTTTGTGGCAGATGGGCTCGCAGAAGTAGGTGCGCTTTTAAAGCGTTATCATCACCTCACGTCAAACTACGACACCACGAACACCGATGAACTCGAGCGCGTCCAAGAAGAGCTCGAAGCAAAAGACGGCTGGAGCCTAAGCCAAAAAGTTGACACCGTAATCACTCAGCTGCAACTCCCACAGGATAAGCACATGTCGGAGCTCTCTGGTGGCTGGCGAAAGCGAGTTGCTCTAGCCCGAGCCCTCGTTCGAGAACCGGAACTACTTTTGTTGGATGAGCCGACAAACCATCTGGATATTCCAGCGATTGAGTGGCTAGAGAAGCAACTACTAGACTACCGCGGCGCACTGATGCTCATCACCCACGACCGGAGCTTTTTACAGAACGTAGCCAACAGAATTGTCGAGCTTGACCGAGGCTCACTCTATCAATTTGAGGGCAGTTTTGATCGCTTTCTTCGTTATCGTGAGGAACAGTTCGCGGCGGAGCAAAATTTCAATAAGCTGTTCGATAAGAAACTTGCCGAAGAGGAAGTGTGGATACGCCAAGGCATTAAGGCGCGCCGTACTCGTAATGAGGGTCGGGTAAGAGCACTCGAATCCATGCGTAAAGAGCGAAGTCAGCGAAGGGAGCTACAAGGCAAGGCTAATTTCAAACTTGATATCGCAGAACGCTCTGGGAAAATCGTAGCTGAACTGGAAAACATCAGTCATACGTTCGGAGAAAGTACGATCATTAGAGACTTCTCCTCATCAGTTATGCGCGGTGACCGAATCGGCATCATCGGTGCAAATGGCGCCGGGAAATCAACACTCATAAAAATAATTCTTGGACAGCTCACCCCTTCCAAGGGCGAGGTAAAGCTTGGTAGCAAACTAGAGGTCGCGTATTTCGACCAGTTACGCGAACACCTGGATATGGAAAAGAACCTCATTGACAATATTTGCGGTGGGCAGGAGTTCATCGAAATAGATGGCAAACGAAAACATGCTATCAGCTATCTTGGCGACTTTTTATTTGCGCCAGACAGGGTACGTATGCCTGCCAGGGCGTTGTCTGGCGGCGAACAAAACCGCGCCATACTTGCTAAAGTTTTTAGTAAGCCAGCTAACGTCCTTGTACTGGATGAGCCAACTAATGACTTAGATATTGAGACGTTAGAACTACTCGAAGAAATACTTGCAAACTTTAAAGGTACGGTTCTGCTTGTGAGCCACGATCGAAAATTTATGGATAATGTGGTCACCTCAGTCATGGTTTTTGAGGGTGATGGCAAGGTGCAAGAATATGTAGGTGGTTACAGCGACTGGGTCCAGCATGGAGGAAAATTACTGGATGTGAGTGATACTCCAGAAACTCAAAAAAGTAAGCAAAAAAACAAAACGGCTCCTGTGGCGGCGCAAGCCGCCAAGCGATCCTTGTCGTATAAGCAAAAGCTCGCATTGGAGAAAGCATTAGCCCTTATCGAGACGTTAGAAACAGAGCAAAGCACATTAGACACACTCATCTCTGAGCCCAGCTTTTATTCCTCAGAGCCCAGTAAAATCGAACTGACTCTCAAGCGAACCGCAGCTATCAAAATTGAACTTTCAGCTGCCTATACCGCATGGGAAACGCTGGAAGAAAGTTAGTGATCAACCGACAAGCAAACCTGAACAAAACAGACAAACAATAGTCACGCTATCTATCCCACTCAAATCACCCATTAGCAGTGTTTCAGTCGCCGTTTTGAATTACGTCAAAAAAATATTTTCATAACTGAGAACATTTACGAACGTACAAAAAGTCATACCGATGTTATCCATTCCGCACCACTCACTTAACAAGCGTTAACCGTCGGAACATGTCATCATAGTTATATGAATTTTCAACAGCTTTTCAATACTCAATTTCCCATTATTCAAGCACCCATGGCCGGCGTGCAAGGTGCTTCGTTAGCGGCAGCGGTGTCCAATGCGGGCGGCTTAGGAAGCTTACCTTGCGCGATGTTGAGTACGGACGCATTGCAAAACGAATTGCAGGTCTTGCAGTCGAGTACGCGTGAACCTTTCAACGTGAATTTCTTTTGTCATAGGCAACCTGAGCCGGATGCCACGCGGGAAGCACGTTGGCGAGAGTCTTTGCTGCCCTACTTTCGCGAGCTTGGAGTAGACCCCGACAAAATTGTTAATGGACCAGGACGATTTCCGTTTAGTCACGAATCTGCCGATGTGCTGGAAAAGTTTAGACCTGCGGTAATCAGCTTTCATTTTGGGCTGCCGCCAGCCGATTTGCTTGCCCGCGTTAAGAGTTGGGGTAGCAAAGTCATATCCAGCGCCACCACGGTGGATGAGGCTTCGTGGCTAGAGAATCAGGGCGTAGACGCTATCATTGCTCAAGGTCTGGAAGCGGGCGGACATAGAGGCATGTTTTTGAGTGAGGATATCACCACACAGGTCGGCACCTTGGCACTCCTCCCACAAGTAGTCGCCTCGGTGAGTATTCCAGTGATTGCGGCAGGCGGCATTGCCAGTTCGGCCGGCGTGGCGGCAGCAATGACGTTGGGTGCAGCCGGCGTGCAAGTAGGAACCGCTTTTTTACTTTGCCCTGAGGCCACCACTAGCGTGGTGCACAGAGCTGCCCTTCAAAGTGCTCAAGTTCGAGAAACGGCGTTGACGAATCTATTCTCAGGCCGTCCGGCGCGAGGCGTCGTTAATCGCATCATGCGAGAACAAGGGCCGATGAGCTCTAAAACGCCAGCCTTTCCCTTTGCACCAGCCGCACTAGCCCCACTTCGGACGAGCGCCGAAGCATCAGGAAATGGAGATTTCTCGCCGCTCTGGGCCGGACAAAATGCGTCAGCCTGTAAAGCGATACCCGCGTCGGAGCTCGTACGAGAACTAGTGGCGTTTTAAGCCGAATGATATGATCCGATCACCTGACATGATTACCCTGATACAAACGATACAGGATGAAAATTTCTAGTCTGAAAAACACGAACCTTACCATCCAATAATTTGCCGGCAAAATAATTTCATTTATGACGCCTACAAATCTAATCCAATATATTTAAGGCTCGGTAATCTGCCGATAGACTTGCCACGCACAACAGTCGAATATTTAGTCACTAATTTTCTTGCCGTTTTTGAACATACCCGTCATGCCTTTGTTTACCGTTCCATCTTCGAGATATGAGACCCAAGCTCCTTGTCTCTTTCCATTCTTATAGTTGCCCTTGGCATTCAATCGACCATCCTGGTAGTAAGTCATCCAAGGACCCTCTGGACTGCCGTTGCGATATTCGCCTTGGAAATATAACTGCCCATCATTAAAGTACGTAATCCAAGGACCCACCCTTTCACCGCTGCGCCATTCGCCTTTATCCCATAACTGTCCATTTTCATAGTAAGAAATCCAGAAACCTTCCTCCTCACCATTCCTAAAATTACCCTTGAAATATACCTGTCCATTATTCCAATACATAACCCAAGGACCGTCTTCCCTGCCGTTTTTAAATTTGCCGTTTACTGTTCGCTCTTTTACTTCACCGGTGAATGGTTCGCCAGTAAATTTTTTGGAATAGATACCTCCTCGCTCAACCAAATCATCCATGGTCTCGCCCCAACTATGAACCGGAAATAGAGACATTAGAAGTAACGCGATGATGGATGATTTATTCACTTTCGATTTTTCCTATTAAGTTTTTTTATCCTAATAAGACCCTCTCTGTCTCTCCAGGTTCAGGATCAAGAAAATCGACATGGCTCAATCGAACGAACTTACCCTCGTCACGAATATAAATAATCTTCATATTCTTATGCTCGCAAAAAACCCTGTAATTATCCTTAGCTTAGGTTGCTTAAGTCTAGATTAAATATTCTTAAAATTCCCGTGCCGACCTGCCCCAGCTGCAAAACGAGCTGCGCCATCTGCGCCTTCTTTTGGATGAGCATCCACTCCGTTTTTCCATTCCAGCTTCATGGCATCGCGAACAGTTAGCCCCCTGCTTTCAATGATAGATCTGCGGTCAGCTAATACAGCCTCCTGGGGAAATCGAGCTATTTCACGCGCCATTGCCTCCGCCTCTTTTCGAGTCGTACCGGACTTAACTACTTTCTCGCATAAACCTATTTGATGTGACTCTTGAGCCGTGACTTTACGGCCGGTCATAGCGATCTCAAGCGCCTTCCCTTGACCAATAAGACGGGGAAGGCGAACTGTTCCCCCATCCAGAAGTGGTATACCCCAACGACGGCAATAAACGCCAAAATAAGAATCCTCAGCCATAATTCTTATATCGCACCAAAGGGCAAGTTCCATTCCGCCAGCAACCGCAGGTCCCTCTATTGCCCCGATGACCGGTTTACCAAGCTCCATTCGGGTTGGTCCTAGAGGACCTCTTGGGGGCTCAGACGAGCCTATAGGAAAATCAAGCTTATGTAGCTCCTCACTACTGCCTTCACCTAAATTTTGAGCATATTTCAGATCCCATCCCGCACAAAATGCACCTCCCTCTCCATACAGAACGCCAACTTTTGCATTACTTGTGTTGAACTCGCTAAACGCCTCTGCTAATGCGTCCGCTGAGGCAGGATCCATTGCATTTCTAGCCTCAGGCCGATTATGAATTATGGTCCAAACATCGTCTGTCTTTTCTATTTCTACCGTCATGCTTATACCCCGTCAGTCTGTTAAGTCGTGTTCTACATCTCGAATTATTTTTTCTTATATCTCCCTAAATAATAATAGATTTTTTAATTTATAAAAATTTCGAAACAACTGTCACGAAATCAAACTATCGCTTAAGGAAGAAGCGAGAAAAATTACTGCATCTGTGCGTCGCCTCAAAATAAAAAGTTATCTCTAAGGCAAGAATCTGTTTTATTGAGACCTGAGAGCTGCAGTTCAAATGATGAAAAAAGATCTTCTATCTCCAGTTTGAAGGTATTCGCGTGCTTGACCCAACGCAATATGTTAGGGATTCGTCAATCTACTTTGATCTGGCGTACCCAGCCATAAGGATCCGGCGCACGACCAAACTGTATGTCTGTCAATGTGGTGAAAAGATGCTGGGCTACCGGCCCGGTTTGTTCATCGTTTATGCGGTACTCTTTTCCCTTGTAGCCAAACTTTCCGACTGGGGCAACTACTGCAGCAGTACCAACACCAAAAGCCTCCGTGATGCGGCCTTTCTCTATGTCATCGAGCATTTCATCAACATCGATTTTTTCCTCGCTAACCGTATAACCTAAATCTGGCCCCAGCTGAAGTACCGATTCGCGGGTTATGCCATGTAAAATACTGCCAGATAAAGTAGGTGTAATGATGTGTTTTCCGTCACGCACGAACATGATATTCATAGCACCGACTTCTTCAACATAGCGGCGTTCAATCGCATCCAGCCATAAGACCTGCTCATAGCCTAAGTGCCGAACTTGCTCTGCGACATGGACTGTACCTGCGTAATTGGCAGTCGTTTTGGCTTCGCCGGTACCGCCACGCACAGCGCGAACGTATTCATGAGAGATATACACAGAAACGGGATTGAATCCCATAGGGAAATAAGGGCCCACTGGACTTAGAAAAATATAATGCAAGAATTTACGGCCCACCCGAACTTCCAGCGTTTCCTCAGTGCTTATGATGACCGGGCGAATGTAGAGTGAACAACCAGGCAGGCGCGGCACCCATTCATGCTCCAGCCTGACCAAGGCTTCGATTTGGCCAATATGCGTATCAGGATCAATTTGTGGCATGCCCAAACGACTGGCAGAGCGGTTCAGTCGTGCCATATTGCGGTCGATACGGAATAAATTGAGATGACCATCCGGTCGACGATATGCCTTAGTTCCTTCAAAAATGTCCAGCCCGATATGAAGTACCTGAGCCACTGGATGCAATGGCAAAGGACCAAAGGCTTGTATGCGCGCATCATGCCATCCGCATTCGGGAGTGAAGTGCTGGGTGAACATACGGTTGGTATAGATCAAGCCGAAGCCAGGATTCTCGGGAACGGCGACAGCGCGTGGATTTTCTAACGGGTCAATAATCATTATTCGTCTTCTGTTATAAATCTAGCCGAGTCTTTCATTAACTTAGCTCTCTACTTAAACATATCAATCCTAGCGTAAGCCTTCTCAACGTTACTTCGAGTCGATCACGTAACAAAAATTAATCATGTCGCTGGTTGTGTGTAATTGAATTTGAGGTTATTTGACATACTCCAAACCCATATTACATCGCATAAAGAAAGAATCAGTTATTCCTTCAAAACTGATACTTGGATGTAAGTCTTTAGCATCATTGTAAGCCTCCCAACACATCTCCTCTAAGCTGCCACCAATATTATTTTGACGGAGCGTAAACCAGACTTGTTTCAATGATTCAACAACAGCAAATCGATTACTACAATCCACTTCAATACTTGTTCTTCCATAGCTTGCCTGTTGCCCACTGCACACCAACTCAGTTGCCCCAAAACAACTAGCTGTATACAGATATAGCAATACACCTAGCAAATACTTGATGTTCAAATTCTTACACATAACCATCTTTTACATTCAAATCCAAATCAATAACTCTTTCTTCTATTTCACTTAATAATATCGACTTTTCTTAATCTTTGAAATTCAAGAGCAGAAGCCACCTAATCGCCACACTACTGCCCTCCTACAACCACATCACCTCGTTAATCTAGCCACTCCTCCCTTCTTCCTAGGGAACCTCAGGCAGTCTCATTG
>CAJQMS010000135.1 GCA_905479505.1 uncultured Burkholderiales Genera incertae sedis bacterium
GCCTTAGTCACTGGGTGCTGAGGTGTTCCGGACCAAACTGAATCGATTTCACTTTTCCACCATTCAAGTTTAGCTCTGGCTATTTGCTCATCCGCCGTATCGTCGACGACATCGTCGACTTCTCTACAAAACGCATAGAGCGCAGTAATGGCATCTCGTTTGTTTTTATCTAAAAATAGAAAGCTATAATAAAAACTTGATCCGCTTTGAGCGGTTTTTCTCGCGCAATATTCTTGAGGCGTCATTATTTGCTAAAAGCGATTTTAAACATGATCTGAAATAAATCTCGGACAGTTAATTTGTGTGTTCTAGAGAAAATATTACCTCTAGAATCCATTAGTTTCTTAGTAACTTGTATTCCAGATTTTACAATTGCCTTGATCTCTATCCCTATTCGCCCTGGTAGCTGGTCATAGAGCGGAGCGCCAGCGTTGAGTAATTGTTGTGCCCGGTCGACTTGAAATTCCATAAAATTTAACCACTTGAGGTCGAATGTTTGGTGTTCTATGTGTTCCTCCGTGATGCCGAAAGATTTCATCTCGTCTGAGGGTAGATAGATTCTGTTGATATCGTAGTCTTCCGTGATGTCTTGCAAAAAATTAATTATTTGCAGTCCAGTACATATTGAATCTGACAAATGAAAATATTCGTCTTTGGGTTGTTCGAATAAATGCAAAAGTATTCTGCCAATGGGGTTTGCTGACCGCTCACAATAACTCGTTAACTGTGCATAGGTTTCATATCGAGTTACGGTCAAATCTTGCTCGAATGCGTCAAGCAAATCTTCAAAAAGTTTTATAGGCAGATTATATTGGTTAACTACATTACTGAGTTCATGAAATAGCGTAGTGAGAGGAAAACTATTTGTTTCGATTTTTCGCAGTTCTTCACGAAAAAATTGCAACCTTGCGCATTTGAAAGAGAAGGGAAGGTCGGGACAGTCTGCGATGTCGTCTGCTGATCGAGCAAAATTATAAATTTTTTGTATCGATATTCTGAGATGGTTCGGCAGTATTAATGATGCGACCGGAAAGTTTTCGTACTGATCAGTTGGCAAAATAGGAAATCCACATGGGTGAAGTTGGTCAAACCGAGTTTCGATTCAGCTTCCGCAAGAGAGCTGAAATAACTCGACTACGTGGATTATAGTAGAATGTAGGGCATGCGAATGTGGCGGAATTGGTAGACGCACCAGATTTAGGTTCTGGCGCTGAAAGGCGTGAGAGTTCGAGTCTCTCCTTTCGCACCAAATTATTTGGTATCTAGAGGCGCAAGTTTTGCGCTGTTTTTATGCGGTGGGCACTTACTCGGGTGTCTCCGCGCATACATTTTTTTGGGACAAGTATGGAATCAACATTAGAGACAGTCAGCAATTTAGAGAGAAAAATGTCAATTTCAGTACCTATGACTGAAATAAATAGTGAGGTGGTTTCAAGGCTAGGTCGGTTGACAAAGACCGTTAAGGTAGCTGGGTTTCGACCTGGTAAAGTCCCAATGAAAATCGTGGAACAACAACATGGCGCGCAGGTTCGAAGCGAAGTGATGAGTGACGCTATCGGTAAGAATTTGGGGTCGGCGCTCGAAGAGAATGATTTAAAAATTGCAGGACTCCCTAAGATTGACGTAGAAGCTAAAGAGGCAAAAGATGAAAATTTTGTGTTTTCGGCCGCTTTTGAAGTCTATCCGGTAGTTGAGGTCAAGGACATAAGCGATTGCTCGATAGATAAGCCAACAGTCGGCGTCGGGGACGATGAAATCGATTCAACACTAGGCATCATGCAAAAGCAGAGGGCGACTTTCGAGGTGGCAGCCAAATCGGCTGAATCAGGAGATCAGCTAAAGATAGACTTTAAGGGGTCTGTTGACGGTGAGGTATTTGAGGGCGGTTCAGGTGAGGGCGTTGTAATGAGTCTCGGGGAGGGTCGATTAGTTCCTGATTTTGAGAATGCATTGACCGGTTTAAACGCTGGAGACGAAAAAACGTTTGATGTTCAGTTCCCCGAAGACTATGCGAGCAAGGAGTTAGCAGGTAAACAAGCGCAATTTGAGGTTAAGGTCCACGAGGTACTTGGTGCGGTTCTTCCGAAAATTGATTCAGAATTTGCGAAGCAAATGGGGTTTGAGGATGGTGATGTTGAAAAACTTCGCTCCGAAGTCGAAAAGAATGTCAATTCCGAGGTCGAAAAACGGTTGGAATCTCGTCAGAAAGATTTAGTGATGAAAACTTTGCTTGGGCAGGCTGAGTTTGATGTTCCACAGTCACTCATTGATGAAGAGGGTCAGAGACTTTCGGAGCAAATGAGGGAGAACATGAAATCACGAGGCATGAAAGTGGATGATGCACCGCTTCCCAAGGAAGTTTTCGCTGAGGAGGCTACTCGGAGAGTGAAACTCGGGCTAATAATCGCTCATGTCGCCGAGAAGAATGAGCTCCAACCAAAGCCAGATCAACTTAAAGAGGTTGTCGAAGAAATGGCTCTCGGATATGAAAAACCTCAAGAAGTCCGAGATTGGTACTATAAAAATCCGCAGCGATTGAGAGAGATCGAATCGTTTGTGGTGGAAAAAAATGTGGTGACGTGGGCATTAGAGAACGCGAAGGTAAAAGAGACTAAGGCAGACTTTGACGAGCTTATGGGGTTAAATAAATGATTGGAGAAAATGCTGGGTTCCAAGACCCAATGTCTCTTGGGATGGTTCCGATGGTTATCGAGCAAAGTGGTCGAGGCGAGCGCGCTTATGACATTTACTCGAGGTTATTGAAAGAGCGAGTTATTTTCTTGGTGGGTCCAGTAAATGAATTGACAGCAAACCTGGTGGTCGCACAGCTTCTGTTTTTGGAGTCGGAAAATCCAGACAAAGACATTTCGCTCTATATCAACTCTCCAGGCGGCGTGGTTTCGGCGGGGATGGCAATATACGACACGATGCAGTTCATTAAACCTGATGTAAGCACGCTATGCATCGGTCAAGCGGCAAGTATGGGCGCCTTTTTATTAGCGGCTGGGCAAAAGGGGAAGCGTTTCGTCCTCCCAAATTCTAGAGTCATGATTCATCAACCCCTCGGCGGTTTCCAAGGGCAAGCCTCTGACATCGAGATTCACGCGAAGGAAATTTTGTACTTGAAAGACCGACTTAATCAATTATTAGCCGAGCATACCGGACAACCAATTGAAACGTTAAGACGAGATACTGATCGGGATAATTTTCTCGGAGCCGAAGAGTCCGTGTCTTACGGCTTGGTTGATCAGGTGCTTTCCAAAAGATCATAGAACTTGATTGACATAAACCTGTCGGAGTTCATGTATGGTTACTTTCACCTTATTTAGAGATAGTGTTTTATGAGCGAAAAAGACGATAGTTCCCCAGAAAAACTACTATATTGCTCTTTCTGTGGTAAAAGCCAGCAGGAGGTTAAGAAGTTAATTGCTGGCCCCTCCGTGTTCATTTGCGATGAATGCATCGAGTTATGTAACGACATAATATTAGAGGAGGCGTTGGCGGACCCTCAATCGAGTGATCAAAACTCGAGCTTGCCTGTTCCTAAGGGGATCAGGGACGCACTCGATGAGTATGTAATCGGCCAGGAACTCGCTAAGCGCATTTTGTCAGTGGCCGTCTACAATCACTATCGTCGTCACCAGGAGACGTCTGATGACGGTATAGAGCTCTCTAAATCGAATATCTTGTTGATAGGACCTACAGGGTCTGGTAAGACGCTCCTCGCACAAACATTGGCACGTTTGCTGGATGTTCCTTTCGTGATGGCTGACGCCACGACGCTTACTGAGGCCGGGTATGTCGGTGAGGACGTGGAAAACATCATACAAAAGCTGCTCCAAAAGTGTGATTATGATATCGACCGAGCTCAAAAAGGTATTGTGTATATTGATGAGATTGATAAAGTTTCAAGAAAGACCGATAACCCTTCAATCACCCGAGATGTGTCGGGCGAGGGTGTGCAGCAGGCACTGTTAAAATTGATCGAAGGAACTGTTGCTTCTGTTCCCCCGCAAGGTGGGCGAAAGCACCCGAATCAAGAATTTGTTCAAGTGGACACCAGCAACATCCTATTCATTTGTGGGGGCGCATTTGATGGATTGGAAAAGATCATTAGAGACCGGTCCGATAAGAGTGGTATCGGTTTCGGAGCTGAAGTCAA
>CAJQMS010000136.1 GCA_905479505.1 uncultured Burkholderiales Genera incertae sedis bacterium
ACTGGATGCTGCCGGGAATAGCGCCTACAGGTAAGCGTGTTGAAATCCCCTCAGTCGCCATCATAAAATTTCGCGGCGACAAATTATTTAATGAACATATTTATTGGGTCCAGGCACCGGTGCTCGTTCAAATCGGAATATTGAGACCCAATGGGCTTCCAATCGCCGGCATAGCGACTGGACAAAAACTTCTAAACGAAACTTTGCCCTCGAACGGTCTTATGGCGAAGTGGAGTGAGAGCGAAGGTAAAAGCTAGCCGCAAACCTGCCACAGCCAATCGTCCTCGCGACTTCCCATTACAGGCTTTCGAAACTCCTCAGCTCCCGGCGGCACCATAATCATTTTTAATGACTTCCCATCTAAATTCCGAAGGTCAATAACATAAGGAGCCAACTCCTTAGCCTCGCACCGCGCCCTGTAGGTTATCCTCCTGGAAAACAGAGCCTGAGGTGCAACTGACTGAATATCAACCTTTCGAATCATGACCTCAAAATACTTTTCACCATACTTATCCCTGACGCTATTAGGATAAAATTTAGCAACCTCTCCTTCGGCAACTTCCGCAATCGAGTCGACCGCGTACTCTACTGAGTGGACTGAAGTTGAAATGAATAGACTCAAAACAAACAATAAATTCTTCACGAATGTTCCTTTTTAGTTTTTCGATTGTCACGTTGTGAGAACGCAAAGTAGCAATAAAGTTCATGCTATATATAAATTTTCATTGATCAAATGTTGGCTCTCGTCCAGTTCCCTGATAAAACAACTTGAAAGACTCCTCTGCTATTTGCTTGTGAACAGCAACCTCAACTTCACCTAAGGTCTCCTTAGGGCGCGGCTCATGCTGAAAATGTTGGAAATCATCTCGTCCCCGGACAAGGGTTGCATAGTCCTTCACTCCATTGACTTGTTTTACATCAGTCCTTACAAACCTAATTGCGAGACCAATTCGCCTATCTGAGCTGGAGTTTGGCTCAGAGCCATGAATGATACGAACATGATGAATCGAGGCCTCTCCTGGCGCCAGGTCAATCCAAGCAATATCATTCTCGTCAACTCCATGCTCTACCTTTTGACCTCGCGTTAACAAGTTCCCCTTTTCGAACGTGTCAACGTGAGGCAGTTGTTCCAGTTTATGGCTACCAGGTGCCATTTTCATAGCGCCGCTAGACCGATAACTCGCACTTAGAGCAACCCATACAGTTAAGACCTCTGGACGCGATAAACCCCAGTATGTTGAATCTTGGTGCAAAGAAATAAACGTCCCGTCATAAGGCTCTTTAACAAAAAAATTAGTGCCCCAAACCAGTAGATTTGGGCCTAGGATAGATTCAACAGCGTCCAGAATCCTCGCATTTCTGATCACCTCTGCTACCCACGTCATCACTAGATGTGGCTTATTACGGTAAGGCGTTCCCATCACGAGACCATGAGCGGCCTCAAAACATTCAAGTTCCGACCTCAATCTACTCGCCTCCTCCTTAGAAAAAATCCTAATAGGGGATAAAAAGCCATCCGTTCGATAACAATCTATCTGCTTCTGCGTGAGGCATAATTCTTTAACTGCCATCTTCACTTAGAAATGCTCATGTGAAAAACCGATCCGCTGCACTCGTCTGATTTTCGTAAATTGATCCTTGCCGTTTGGCTTCCGGAAACGGCATCCTGATCGGCACGTCAGTGGAGCGAGGTTCTAATGTCGGTTCTCCCACGATCATTCGTCCATTAAATTCCTCTAAATCAGAGAATTTTAAATAGGGCCAAGCGTCAGCAGCAGCGCACTCATACAACATGAGACGACGTGGACTCTGTGAAGTATTCTGCGCGGAGCCATGAACAAGGCGAACATGATGAAATGAGCAATCACCCGCCTTTCCAAGGCAAGGAATCGCCCCCTCAAAATCGAGATCTCTATTTTGAGACGCTGGTATGGCACCACAAAAATACCCGTCCTGATGATGATTCCATACTTTATTCACCCGATGACTTCCGGGAACAACCAACAAAGGCCCATTATCGAGCGTCATATCATCCATCATCAAACCAACCGCGAGTACATGATCGTTCGAGTGTGGATAAAAAGCCCAATCTTGGTGCCATTCGACAGCAGAACCTTCTTGTGATGACTTTAAATTTAGTTTTGATCCGTGCAATCGCACATCCGAACCGAGGAGATCGGTCAAACAACTGACCAGTCTCGGCGAACGAATTAAATCCCAAAAAAAAGAATGCCACTTATGGGGAGTTTTAATTCTCCTGACTTTCGGCTCGCTCGCCTTATGAGACGGCTCCAAATCGAACTTTTCATTATGTTCAGTGAGTTCTTCTGCTCCGACCAACATCTCAGATACGAGCTCACGCAATTGATCTAGAGCCACCTCATCAATTAAAGACCGGGCCACAACATACCCCTCTGAGTGATACTGATCGACTTGCTCCTTACTTAACACCCGCCCCCCGAAAATCTTGTATCAATGGATTCTATAACTGCTGATGACTACGATAGTGGCTATACATTAAAAATGTCAATAACCAAGCGTGGCCTAATCTAACAACATGAAATTTCACTCAACTCTCAAGCTAACCGATCCTAAAGATTCAATCTCAACCTCAGCTACATCACCTGCCTCGAGCCACTTAGTCTCAACAACGCTCCCCAACATAACAAACTCACCTTGATTAATTACAGCACCGCGTTTCATCATCGATTGGATAAACCACTGAAGTGCATTTAACGGTGACTTCATGATGAGCGAACCACGTCCACTCCCCACGACTACACCATTCACACTTGTTGTCCCCAGCAGACTCTTTAAATCAATATCGTGCCACCGACTGACCGGATCACCGAGTACACAACCGCAATCGAAGAAATTATCTGCGATTAAGGTTGGAATGCCTAGAGTTTGGTAGCGGTCGTAGCGGTCGTCAACGATCTCCATTCCGACCATAAGTGAATCAATTACATCTGACGGTGAAAATGGCTTCTTTGAAAAGTCATGAGGAGAGATCGTCTCAGCAATCGACACAACAATTTCACACTCAATTCCGATTTTTATAAAACCATCTCTAGGCACGCGACCACTATTTTTCAATGCCGTACGTGAAAATATCTCACCAGCACAAGGTGACGGTATCCCTAAGAATCGTTGCATCACAGGAGTGGTGCAGCCAATCTTATACCCGACTCGCGCTCCCAAGGGGATACTTAGCAAACGATTAACTTGTTCCTGTAAAAGGTAACCCTCCAATTCACTGGTTGGCCTTAACTCCGCTGGTAGCGATTTTATTGGCGTCAGACTCTGGCGATATGATGCCAACAGGTCGGCAGCTTTCTCGATCTTGAGCGCGTTATGCAATCTAAGGGTCCCTTCTTTCAGCTCCAAACGTTAAATGATTATGTTCTCAGATGTCATAAAAACATAAATATGCTCGAATGGAAAGATTGGAGTCTTGGTATGATTGGATCAAATAAAGATGAAGATATTTTCTGATCGCTAGCTACAAAGACAAACGGCGCTTAAAAAGCGCCGTTTGAATTTCCGTTGCAAATATGCAGAAGCAACGAAAGGGGGAGCCTGTAAATTAATTTAGAACATCCAACCGATACCGATATTCGTTGCATCATTGCCGCCATTGACATCGAAGTCCATATGGTCAAGCTTTAAAACAACGCCGGGCTCTAAGTACCAGCTGATTCCATAGGTAAGAACGGTGTCAGCATTATTTGGATTTGTAATAAACCCAGTTGCAACGCTTTCTTGGGTGTTGTAGTCAGCGTAACGAGCAAATGGCTGCACGTTGTAGTCACCCACCATGAATCCCTTGTAACCGGCCTCTACGTACCAACCCGAGAACTCCTCTGGTGCTGCATCATCCGAACCTGCGGCTATGCTTGCAGACGCGTTGATCGCCGCGGTGTCACCAAGTGTTCCAGCAGCATATAGCGCACTCAATTTCCAGTCATTCGCATCATACTGAGCGTGCAAATCCCAAATAGTGAGGGGTGCGTCTACGTTAGCCAGCAATTCCTCATCGTCACCCTTACCTTGACCATTTTGAGCGGTGTTACCCGTCCAAATTGTGCCGCCCCATTTAAGTCCTGGAATGCCCTTGTAGTTAAAGCCGACGTAATATCCCATGTCATTTGCGGTGACCTGCTTACCGCTCACTCTCATTTTCTTAAAGCCTGAGGAAGCAGAGGAGTTTGTAAACTTGCTGGCGTCAGGTGTAGTGGTTGTCCCTAAGAAATACTCTAAGCCACCCATTGTTTTGCCATTGAGGCCAAAACCAATTTCTCGCCACGTTGAAGGAATAATTTTAGTTTCGATATTATTTCGCTCCATGCCGTAAAAGACTGGTGGCTCGTGGTACTCATTGATGAGGCCGATTGGCACAATTTGGAGTCCGGCGCGCATATTCAAACCATCCTTGATGGTGTGCTCGATGTATGCCTGCTCCATTGCGACTTCACCACCGTCCTCACCACCTTTGACTTGGGCGTGCTCAAACTCGATTTCTGACATCATCCGTGTTTTATCACTGAACGAGTGTCCAAGAAATATAATGAATCTCTGAACATCGAATTCATCCTTCTTATCACCATCAAAGTTAGCCCAATTAAGCTCTGCGTATCCACCTATTGAGGTATCTTTTAGGCCTACTGTATTTTGCTCAATGGATCTGACAACTTCGTTTTGTGATTCAATTGCATCCATTGTCTCTTCCTGCACTTCAGACTGTGTTTTAAGCATTTCTTTCAGCTGAAGCAGTTCTTGTTCTAAGCTTTCGATTCGAGTGTTTACGTCATCATCAGCCCAACTAGGCTTTGCGACAAGTAGTACCACCGCCGAAACGAGACATATCATTGATACTTGCTGTAACCGGAATAATCCTGGCATTTCATGTTCTCCTGACTTTTATAATTTTGTAATGCAGGAAGAATTATAAACGCAAATGATAATGATTCGCAATAACTTTATTGAATGATTCTCAAGTAATACAGTAAGCACATGTTTTATATAAGAAAATACTTTGAATTGGGCGAATAACTACCCGTTGGATATAAATTTTAGATGGAATTAATGCGAAATGAATGTGATTGCGCTTACCAGAGATTCTCAAGAGCCAAATGGCCTGGCTTGGAACGACGGCTGACTGTGTAGTCATGATCGGTAAACCATGCCCGCGTGTCATCAACCATCTGAGGGTTACCGCAAATCATGATCCTACTGCGATTAGGATCCAAATTAATCCCTAAGTTTTTCTCAAGTTCACCGTTCTCCAGAAGGACAGGAATACGTTTATCTAGAGCGCCGTCAAACTTCTCTCTCGTAACAACAGGCAAAAACTTAAATTTATGAGCAAATGCACCAAAATATTCGTGATCTTTAAATCCCTGAATGGCTTCCATATACGCCAATTCCTGGGCTTCCCTGACGCTATAAACCAATATGATGTTTTCGTAATTTTCCCAAGTCTCAAGTTCGTAAAGAATACTCATGAATGGTGCCAGCCCAGTGCCAGTCGACAACATCCATAGGTCCTTACCCTCCTCAAAACGGGCTGTTGTCAACAAACCATAATTCATTTTTTCAACGAGGACCTTATCTCCCACCTCTAACTGCGCTAGACGACTGGTAAATTCGCCATCGGGAACCACAATTGAGAAATATTCTAGAAATTCGTCATAACTTGCAGACACAATTGAGTAGGCTCGCCAAACGATCGAGCCATCCTCTTTTTTTATTCCAAGACGTGAAAACTGCCCCGGTACAAATCGATAACCTGAGTAACGCGTCAGTTTGAAACTGAACAAATTAGGCGCCCAAGTTGTAATTTCTGTGATTGTCTCAGCAGTGTATTTATCTTCTTTTGACATTTATAAATTTCATTTAAATGAACTATCTCGTGTAATTGACAGGATTCGCGCACGCGGAGTTTATCTCAATATAGCCTAGACATCCATTTTGCGAACAAATTCCGTCACACCATGTAATCCGGACTACAACGGTCCAAATTACATTGAAATACTTAAGCCACCATCCATCGTTAAGACATGACCATTCACATATGCCGCTTCATCCGAAGCAAGAAAAACAGCCGCTGCGCCTATTTCGTCAACCTTACCCCATCGCCGGGCGGGTACCCGAGTACAGACCCAATCATTGAAGTCTCCATCAGCCATTAATGCCTGGTTCATCTCGGTGGCAAAATAGCCGGGGGCAATAGCGTTGACAGTGATGTTTTTATCCCCTAGCTCTACCGCCAGCTGTCTCGCCAAGGCATGTACCGCCCCTTTAGAAGCAATATACGCTGATATGGTTGGTCGGCCAATCTCGGCAGTGATTGAACCAGTAAATACAATTCGCCCAGCGTTTGAGTCAGCCATAAATTTGGAGACCTCCTTTGCCAGAATCCAAACACCAGTTAAATTCGTATCCACGACACGCCTGAAGTCCTCCTCCTCGAATTCACTAATCGGTGAACGGTGCTGAATTCCAGCGTTTGCTATGAGAATATCAAGGTGACCATGTTCGCGAACGATTTCTTCGATAGCGCGTTTCACACCGAGGGAATCAGTTACATCGAACGGCATCGCCGAAACTGATAATCCCTGATCTTCCAACGTACACACTCGACTTTTCAATACGTCGGCATCTCTGCCATTCAAAACAACATGTGCCCCTTGCTTAGCTAACGAGCTCGCCATGCTTAAACCGAGGCCACGCGAAGCTCCCGACACCAAAGCGATTTTTCCATCCAAACGAAACATGCCCGCTCCTAAAATTACTTACCCATGTTTGAATATTACTCTTACAAGTAAGGGTTATTAAAAAATTTTGCATCATCCCGACTAAAAAAAAACGCCGCATTTGCGGCGTCATTCATCTCATTGATGAAAATTAGGTTAAGGCATAAGAATAGTAGATCCCGTTGTTTTCCGTGCCTCGAGGTCTTTATGTGCCTGAGCTGCATCCGCAAGCGCATATCTTTGATTAATATCTATCTTGATTTTTCCAGACTTAACCATCGCGAATAGTTCTTTTGCACCAGCCTCCAAATCCGAGCGCATAGCCGAGTAAACCATAATCGACGGTCGGGTTAAGTAAAAGGACCCCTTAGCAAGAACATTTACGTCAACATCACTCACCGGACCTGAGCCATTACCAAATACCGTTAACAAACCCCTTGGCTGAAGGCAATCTAACGAGCCATAAAATGTATCTTTTCCAACAGAGTCATACACCACGGGTACTCCACGACCTTTAGTAATCTCGCGGACACGTTCAGCAAAATTCTCTTTGTTGTAGTTAATAGTGTGCTGACACCCGTGCGCTTTTGCAATCTTCGCTTTCTCGTCAGATCCTACGGTACCAATCACCTTCGCACCGAGAGCTTTGAGCCACTGACATGCAATCAAACCCACCCCGCCGGCCGCCGCATGAAACACAACAGTTTCGCCTTTCTGAACACGATAAACCCTCCTAATGAGCATATGAACAGTTAGGCCCTTCAGCATCATTGCCGCGGCATCCTCGTCAGACACTCCTTTGGGGATTTTGACTAATTTATTTGCTGGCATAACACGTTCTTGCGCGTATGCTCCTGGAGGTCCACCCGCATATGCCACACGATCGCCGACCTTGACATGGGTGACGCCAGCGCCTAAAGCCTCAACAACGCCGGCTCCTTCTAAACCAACACCGGTAGGCAAAGGTAGTGGGTACAAACCAGATCGGTGATACGTATCAATGTAATTTAACCCTATTGCCGTGTGGCGGACTCGCGCCTCGCCTCGCTTTGGTTTGCCAACAAGCGCGTTCTCGACCGATAAAACTTCGGGACCGCCCGTTTTATGAAATTTAACCACTGTTGTCATTTATTCCTCCAGTATCGCATACACTAAATAAAAACATGATTCACCGCTTAATTGGTTTTTTTAAAAACGACGAACCATAAATAAAGTCACATTTACGTCTCGACTTATTTTCGCAGAAAAACAAAATCCGAGTAGAAAAAAAGTTATCCCACGTATGTATTAAACAATTAAATCGAAAATCCTTCTTGCATCAACCCCACTTGCTCTCTTATATGCCCAATATGCTCCTCCCAATAACGTTGAGATCCAAACCATGGGAATGCCACCTTAAATGCAGGGTCATTCCACCTCTGAGCAAGCCAACCAGCATAATTTATGATTCGCAAAGTTCTAAGTGGCTCGATTAAAGAAACCTGTCTGTAATCGAAATCCATGAACTGTTCATAACCTGAAACAACTACACGCAACTGCGCCTCCATCTCCTCCCGGTCCCCAGAGAGCAACATCCACAGGTCCTGAATCGCCGGCCCCATGACGGCGTCGTCCAAATCAACAAAACTAGGCCCATCATCCATCCACAGGATATTTCCCGTATGGCAGTCACCTAACAAACGAATTAGCTGCGCGTCGTGGATCTCCATAAAGGCACTATCAATAGTTGTTATTGCGAGCTCAACAAGACCTTGGTAAGCGTCTCTCAATTCATTGGGGATCAAATCGTTTGACAGAATAAAGTCAGCAGGCGCCCGACCGAACTGACCGGTGCTAATCGCTGGTCTGTGTTTAAAGGGTTTCGTTACGGAGACTGCATGGATGCGTCCTATCAACCGACCAATCCAACTCAGGACCGACTGATCCTCTAGGTTGGGCGCTCTTCCACCGACTTTTTTAAAAATTGAAAATTTAAAATTTTCAACCTCGAAAATTGACACCTCATTCACTCTCAAAGGCGCGATTACAGGGAGCTCAAATTCTGTTAAGTCAAACGTAAACTGATGCTCCTCGATTAATTGATTTTGAGACCATCGACCTGGCCGATAAAATTTGGCTACCACATCGTATTCTCGATGCTCATCGTAAACACCTACTTGATATACGCGATTTTCAAAGCTATTGAGAGGAACTAACTTACCTGTTGTTTGCCAGCCCACTTGATCTATAGCATTAAGTATAAGATCAGGTCCTAGACCAAAATAGGGTGTCTCCTCTGCTTGAAATTTCACGACTTCACACTCCGATCGATCGAAAAAATATATATCCTGATAAAAAAAGAACTATCACCTTGGATATGAGCCACCATTAACATCGATAGTCGTTCCTGAAACGTAGGTCGGACTCTCGGCGCCTAACCAGAAAATCGTCTCTGCTACCTCTTCTGGTAAACACGGCCGGCGGCTGTGAACACTACTCATTACGGATTCTTTTCTGGACTCTGGTAATCGCTCATACATCGCGGTTAACGTGGGCCCAGGCGCTACCGCATTCACCAGCACACCATAAGGACCAAAGTGTGACGCGTAGCTTTTAGTAAGATTCAGCAATGCAGCCTTTGTTGCGCCGTACCAAAGATCCGGGTGGCCTGTAAATGCGGAAACAGAACCCACTGAAACAATCCGGCCACTGCCCCTAAGTTTCATGGCTTTCGAGGTTGCCTCAATTAGCTTCGCAGGCGCTAATAGATTGACATCTAATATTTCCTGCATGTGGTCTTTAGGTATTGATTCGATAGGGTCACAGAATAAGACTGCAGCGTTATTCACCAGTGTGTCAACCGGCCCGATACGGTCAATGAGTCCAGGGATACCGTCTAAATCTCTTAAATCGAAAATAATTTCTTCTCCCATCGAAGCTTCTTTAAAAATCTTATCTAAAGACAACACGTACCAACCCATCACTGCAAATTTTTTTGCGACGGCTAGACCGATACCCGCTCCAGCTCCGGTGATCAATACTCTTTTCATCCCAATCTCACTATCATAAATTGCGAATAATGACCCACCATCATCCTTCGCAGTTGACGTATATTTCGCTATTATCCGCGGATTTTAGCTGATAACGTTGAACGCCTATATCTCGAAAAAAGCGATCCATAATCGAGAGTACTTGCTCATGAGACTCGTATGGCGCAACAGGAAAATCAAATGTCCTATCAAACGACTCGTCGAACAACGATGACAATCTCACCAATACCTTCCCACCCGACGAGGAATCTATAGAAATATCTGCCTCTCCAAACTTAAGACGCGCATGATTTATCGCGTTACTAGCGAACAATTGAAAGCCAACCTCTCGGACCGACCAATACCCCTCTTCAAGAGATTTAATAAGAGGCATCGGTGGACGGGGTATCGCCAAGATCGAGCAATCTTCAGTCGATATTTGTTGGCTCAATGCCTCGGCAAACTTAATCCCCCATCTGCCGATATTTCCAGCAGATTCAAAAATCGACGGCGCCGAGGAAGGGCTAAGCGAAACACCACAAAGGAAGCGTAATTGCGCGGCTTCCGAACCAGCTCGAACTTCGACTGGACACTCCGAAAAATCAAGAGTCATTGGCTTTTTTGAAGAGTGATACCGACCAGCCTCCTTCCACGACTTCAATGGATATCCGTTCAAGACGTCATGGTCCGTTAGAGAGTTTGCGAGTCCAAAGTTTTTACAGTGTCCCAAAACACCCAGGTCCTCAAAGAGATCTTGCAAGACACCCACATCGCGCATGACGGTCGAGAGTCTGATGTTCTTTTGTGAGCCAACAACTAAAATGATTGG
>CAJQMS010000137.1 GCA_905479505.1 uncultured Burkholderiales Genera incertae sedis bacterium
TTTTTTCGACTCCGGCAGTAGTCACATTCCCCTATATCCTCATAACGAATGAGGATCTTTTAAGGCACCCTCGGGTGCCTTTTTTTTACCTGAGTTAGCTTCAGACAAGGGACTTTTACTCACGCGATGAGCATTTAAATATTACCAACGCTAATCGGATGAGTCGGTTTTGGCGACTCATTCTTATACAAAGGCATCATGGATTGAGTGAGTTCTTCCAAGGCCTCCATACGCTTCACTGGCGCGGGATGAGTAGAGAGAAAATCAAACCGTGAATCACCCTGACCGCTCTCATCAGCCATTTTTCTCCATAACGTGACTGCCGCTTGAGGGTCAAAACCAGCCTTAGCCGCTATCTCAATACCAATCCTGTCACTTTCCCTTTCCGCAGTTCGACTGTTAGGTAGGTCAAGCGCAACAATTGCCGCAAGCGCTGTTCCTTGCACCGCAATCCCTCCATACCTTTCATCGGATACCGCAATGGTCATAGCCGTCAACCCCAACTGCATCGCTAACGCTCGAGACATACGCTCACGAGTGTGTGACAGTAAAGCATGAGCAATTTCATGACTCATAACCTGAGCAATTTCATCATCTGTCGCATTCAATTTCTCGATGAGTCCAGAGTATATGGCCATCTTCCCACCAGCCATACACCAAGCATTAATGACCTCTGGTTCGTCAATCACTTGCACAGACCAATTCCAATTTTTCGACTCTGGACGATAAGCAATTGCCTGCGCAACTAAAAGGCTGGTGATATTTTTTACCCGCTCCGACATGACAGGATCTGTATTAAGCTTCCCTTCATTTTTAATAGGCGTCAACATTTGTATGTATGCTTTTCGGGACTCGCTAATCGCCATATCCTCTGGAACCAACATAAATTGATTGCGACCGGATATAGGGTTGGACTTGCATCCAACCAAAAAACTAACTAAAAGAAACGTGTATACGATTTTTTTCAAAATATTTCCCATATCAAAGAACTTAAAAAAATATTGTCACTTCAATTACGGGCAATTGATAGCCCAACACACGCTATCCATGCAAGCGACTGTACTTCGGCACTTTCGCCATTAGATATTCAGCCTGATCTTGTAGTATTTTTCTATTTTGCAACACCAAATGTTCATACCTATTAGGAATATACGGTAAAAACAATAAAGGCATTTTAGCTTGGTCAGGATTCCTGCCGCCTTTACGAATATTACAAGGCCGACAAGAGGTGACGACGTTCATCCATCTGTCCTCACCGCCTGTATGAACCGGAATAATATGATCGCGAGAGAGTTCTTTTTCTCGGTACCGATCACCGCAATAAGCACATATTCTCCGATCTCTTGAAAACAAGGCACTGTTGGTAAGCGACGGATGTGGATTACCTGTGAATCGGTCTACAGCGCCTTTAATAGCGATAATGCTCTGTGTCTCAATTTCAGAGCGCTCACCAGTAAGCCGTGAAATTCCACCGCGGAAAGTGGCGATTGCGTCGCCTAAAGACCAAGCGACCATTCCCCGCGCATGATAAGTGATTGCATTCTCAACATTCAACCAACGGCTAGGCACGCCAGTCGCATCAAGTGCTAATACAAACGCCACGATTTACCCCCTAGTTTTGGATGAAGTTCGTGTTTTGAGAATCCATTGACCTATGAGGACCAGCGACTCTCACTCAGATTTTTAGTATAGAGCCAAATAAATTGAAAGAAAAGTAAAGAATCTAAACTTTCGAAAAACTCACTTTTTGGATAGTAATTGCGCCTACGGGACAAACCGATTCACACTGACCACATCTAATGCACTTATCTTGGTCTATCCAGAGACGGTTATAGTATAGAGAGTCTGTCTCCCCTTTACGCAAAGGCTGATATTTGACCGTTAACTCATCATCGCTGAGCGAGACTTGTGC
The DNA here is from genome assembly GCA_905479505.1 of uncultured Burkholderiales Genera incertae sedis bacterium. Classification (GTDB taxonomy): domain Bacteria; phylum Pseudomonadota; class Gammaproteobacteria; order Burkholderiales; family Eutrophovitaceae; genus Eutrophovita. The sequence goes on from CAJQMS010000137.1 coordinate 1,913, forward strand.
AACAGGCAAAATACACCCTTCGACCGGCTTAACTTTTATACACTCATCACATAAGACACATAACCTGTTATCGATCTCGAATTTATAATGGCACAAATAACAACGCTTACCCGCATCTCGAGTAGCCGCTTGATCGTATCCAACCTCCACCTCCTGACCCGACATACGGTCAGCCGTATCAATCACTGGGATTGGCTGTATCGGAATGACGTTCATTTGTTGTGTTCGGGGAAATTTTTTACCGACGAAATCAGACGCGTAATGCGATTCGCTAATTTCTACTTTTGCAGGAGATGAATTACGACCTGTCAAAAACTGAGTCACGGCTTCCGCTGTATGGCGGCCATGCGCGATCGCATCAATCAGTGTCGTCGCACCCGTTGCAAAGTCTCCAGCGACGAATACCTTTGGATGTGGTGTGTGTGATTTCTTAACAATTGTCATAGCACCATCCTCATTAATGAGGATGTCTTTGATTCGCCCTGAAATCCAACGCATATCCGGTTGTTGTCCAGTAGCCAAAATAACACCATCTATATCAATCTGACTGATCGAAGACTCATCCGTATAGATTCGTTTCTTACCGTTCTCAAGGCGAACACTTGTTGCTAAAAAAGATGCCTGACGAATGCTTTCAGTTCCACAAAACATTTTGGGAGCCTTGAAATAATCCATATGACCGCCCTCATTCAATAGCTCTTGAACCTCACCGGGTAACACAACCATATCCTCAAGACCACGTCGATAAGATACGGCAGTGCTGGCCCCTAATCGTATTGCAGTTCTCCCACAGTCCATCGCCGTGTACCCACCACCTATCACTACAATGTTCGATCCTATTTTTTGACGGCCCTTCTCATTGACCATCATCAAAAAATCCAGTCCATGCTCCACGCCAACGAGGGAGTCACCAGGAATATTCAAGCGATTCCCTCTTAGGGTTCCTGCAGCGAGAATGACCGAATCGTGAGCATCAACAAGCTCATCAAGACTTTGGTCATCACCGATAGCTACACCACACTTTAGCTCAACGCCCAGGGACAAAACTTGATTGATTTCCTGCCGAACAACATCCCGCGGAAGACGAAATGATGGGATCCCCTGAATCATCATTCCGCCAGGCCGCTCGTGTTTTTCGTATACGGTCACGCGATGACCTTCTAACACCAAATCACGAGCAGCCGCCAAACCAGCGACACCTGCACCCACCACAGCAACGTGATGACCACTGGGACTTTTTATTTTTGCGGTGTCCACCAATAATCCACCTAGATCTAAGGACGACCTTTTCAAAGCACAGATCGCAACAGAGTCCCCATTACCTTCTCTAGCGTGCCTACACGCACTCTCGCAAGGCCTCGAACACACACGACCAAGTACTCCTGGAAATACGTTATCCCTAAAGTTTATCGAGTACGCTTCATCTAGACGTCCATTATTGATCGCTTCAATGTATCCAGGAATATCTGTCCCAGCAGGACAAGCCACTTGGCAAGGGATATTGGTTTCGACCCACGCTAAATCTCTTGGGTGACTACTCTCTCCCTTTTCTTTCGTGAGTGCTGAAATTTTATCCATTATTCATCCACATCTCGACAATTTCCTTGCCCCAGTTTGCGAACTAGAAAAGCCCCACCACTTTTCCGTCAGGTGCGAGGTCAATACGGTTAGCCGCTGGAACCTTGGGTAAACCAGGCATAGTCATGATATCTCCACACACAACGACAACAAAACCCGCTCCCGCGGATAATCGAAGTTCCCGTACGGTCAATGTGTGTCCCGTAGGAGCACCTTTTAAAGTCGGATCACTAGAAAAAGAATATTGGGTTTTTGCGATACATACTGGCAGCCTTCCATGGCCCTCCGATTCAAGTTCTGCCAGTCTATTTTTTGCCTTTGTATCAAACTTTATTTCAGAGGCTCCGTATATCTTTTTTGCAACCGCCTCAATCTTCTGTAAGAGACTATCTTCATCCTCATAAGCAAACGTTAAATTAGCTTTTTCGTTATCAATGATATCCACAACTTTACGTGCGAGATCTTGCGCACCAATGCCTCCTTCAGCCCAATGTCTCGCTACGACCACTGAAACACCCAAGTCGTCGCATCGACTTCTCAATAACGCAACTTCAGCTTCCGTATCGTGAGTAAAGTGATTAATAGCGACCACGCAAGGCAAATTAAATACATTTCTAATGTTGTTCACATGGCGCTCAAGATTTGCAAAACCCGTTTCTAGCGCTTTTAAATTTTCTTGGTTTAACTCGCTTAATACAGCACCACCATGGAATTTAAGTGCTCTCACAGTTGCAACAAGTACGACCACATCCGGGCTCAAGCCTGATTTTCGGCACTTGATATCAATAAATTTTTCCGCTCCTAGATCTGCCCCAAAACCGGCTTCAGTGATGACGTAATCAGCCAACTTTAAAGAGGTTCTGGTCGCAATGACTGAGTTACAACCATGTGCGATATTCGCGAAAGGCCCACCATGAATGATCGCGGGATTATTCTCTAACGTTTGAACCAAATTAGGTTTGACAGCA